>CAIYQF010000225.1 GCA_903928325.1 uncultured beta proteobacterium
CATCGCGGTGCTGGAAAAAGGCTACATCGGCTCGGGCAACGCGGGGCGCAACACCACCATCGTGCGGTCGAACTACATGATGCAGGACAACACGGCGTTCTACGAACACAGCATGTCCTTGTGGCGCGGCATGTCGCAAGACCTGAACTACAACGTGATGTTCTCGCCGCGCGGCTATTTGTACGTCACCATGTCGCCCAGCGCCCAGGACGCGCAAATACGGCGCGCCAACATCATGCGCCTGAACGGCATTCGCGCCGACATCTTGACACGCGAAGACGTGATGAAAGAAGCGCCCTACCTTGATTTCTCAGACAAGGCCCGTTTTCCCATCTACGGCGCCATGCTGCAACCCGACGCAGGCACCGCCCGCCACGACGCTGTGGTCTGGGGCTATGCGCGCGCAGCCAATGCTCTTGGCGTGGACATCATCCAAAACTGCGAAGTGCTGGACTACCAGTGGTCGGGCGAGCACATTACCGGTGTCAAAACCACGCGCGGCGACATCAGCGCGGGCAAGGTGGGCATTGCGGTGGCGGGCCACACCTCGCTCTTGGCGCAAAAGGCCGGGCTGGAGCTGCCCATCGAGAGCCATGTGCTGCAAGCCTATGTAAGCGAATCCATCAAACCCGTGGTCAACCACGTGGTGGTCTGGTCGGCCTCGTACTTCTATTTCTCGCAGTCCGACAAGGGTGGCCTGGTGTTTGGCGGCCACATTGACCGTTACAACTCGTATGCCCAACGCGGCAACCTGGCCAATGTGAGCGAAGTCACCCAGGCCCTGGTCAGCGCCATGCCGAGCGCCGCGCGCCTGCGGGTGCTGCGGCACTGGGGCGGCATCATGGACATGACGCCGGACGGCAGCCCCATCATTACCAAGACGCCGGTCGATGGCTTGTACCTCAATGGTGGCTGGTGCTACGGCGGCTTCAAAGCGACGCCAGCGTCGGGCTGGTGTTTTGCGCACACGATTGCCAATGACGCGGCGCATCCCTATAGCGCGGGGTTCACCATGGAGCGGTTCGCGCAAGGGCGCTACATCGATGAGTCGGGCGCGGGGCCTTACAACCATTTGCAGTAAAGCAGCAACGCCATGATCAGAATCAACTGCCCCCACTGCGGCTTGCGCGACCACGAAGAGTTCAGCTACTTCGGCGACGCCACCAAGGCCTATCCCAGCTTGGAAGCCGAGAACCACGACGCATGGGTCGACACCGTCTATACCCGCAAAAACCCGCGCGGCATCCACACCGAGTTTTGGCAGCACACCCTGGGTTGCAGGCGCTGGCTGGTGGTCAAACGCCACACCGTGACGCACGACATTGAATCGGTGGCGGTCGCCGCTGAGAGAGAACTGCCATGACGCAATCCAAGCCCTCCGTCCCAGCCAGTGGCGGCGTCTACCGCATGGCCCAAGGCGGCCGCGTGGACCGCAGCCAGAGCCTGAGCTTCACCCTGGACGGAAAAAGCTTTCAGGGCTTTGCCGGAGATACGGTCGCATCCACCCTGCTGGCGCACGGCGAGCATCTGGTCGCGCGCTCTTTTAAGTACCACCGCCCGCGCGGCATCATGGCAGCTGGCGTAGAAGAAACCAACGCCCTGCTCACCGTGGGCGACCGTGGCACGCGCGAGCCCAATATTGCCGCCACCGTGCTGGAGCTGGAAGACGGCTTGCAAACCCGCACCCAAAACGCCTGGCCCTCGGTGCGCTTTGACGCCATGGCGATTACGTCGGTGCTATCGCCCATTTTTGTGGCGGGGTTCTATTACAAGACCTTTATGGGTCCGACCCGCAGCGCCTGGATGCTCTACGAGCACTTCATCCGCAAGGCAGCAGGGCTGGGCGCCTCCGTCAACGATGCCGATGTGCACCGTTACGACTGGCACAACGACTACACCGATGTGTTGGTGATTGGCTCAGGTGCCGCCGGGCTGAGCGCCGCCCTGCACGCCGCCCGTGCGGGCGCACATGTGATGCTGGTGGAGCAAGACTTTGAAATGGGCGGCGCGCTGCTGAACCATCCGCTGGGCAGCGCCAAGGGCCAGTGGCTGGCCACCATGCTGGCCGCGCTGCAAGCCACCGGGCGGGTGCAGATGCTGACGCGTGCCACCGCCTTTGGTGTGTACGACGGCAACACCGTGGGCGTGATCGAGCGCTCGGCACCTGGCGTGGCCGACCCGGCGCACGGCGTACCACGCCAGCGCATGCGCACGGTGCGCGCGGCTGCCATCGTCATGGCCTGCGGCGCGATCGAGCGTCCGCTGGTGTTCGCGGGCAATGACAAGCCCGGTGTCATGCTCGCGGGCGCCGTGGGCGCGTATGTGAACCGCTACGCGGTGGCGCCAGGCAAGCGCGCGGTGTTTTGCGTGACCAACGATGCGGCATATGCCGACGCCATAGCGCTGGCCCAGTCGGGCTCGCAAGTCAACGTGGTCGATTTGCGCAGCGCCGTGCGCGCGGAATTGCTAGCGTCGGCCACCGGCGCGGGCATCACGGTACAAACCGGCAGCACGGTGACCGATGTGTATGGCCATTTGCACGCCAAGCGCTGCTGCATCAGCGGTTATGACGCCAGCACCGGGCGGGTGATGGGCGGGCCGATGGAGTTGGACGTGGACCTGGTGGCCATGTCAGGCGGCTGGACCCCCACAGTGCATTTGAGTTCGCACCGCAACGTCAAGCCCGTCTACCGCAGCGACATTGCATGCTTTGTGCCCGGCGGCTTTGACCGCGCCCAGTTTGGCGCAGGTGCCATGGTCGGCTGCCAGACCTGGAGCGAGGCCATTGATTCCGGCTGGCAAGCCGGTGCGCAGGCGGCTGCCGTCATTGGCAAGCACTATGCCGACTCCGCGCCTACGCTGGCAGACGACACTTCGATCGGCTTTGTGCCCGCCGGTACGCTGCTAAGCGCCAAACCCAGCGGCAAGGCGTTTATTGACTTTCAAAACGACGTCACCGTGAACGACGTGGAACTCGCCCACCGCGAGGGCTACCAATCCGTGGAGCACCTTAAGCGCTACACCACGCTGGGCATGGGCACCGACCAGGGCAAAACATCCAACCTCAACGGCCTGGGTCTGATGGCTGCGGCGCGCCGCATTGACGTGGCCGCTGCGGGCACCACCACCTTCCGCCCGCCTTACACCCCGGCCAGCCTAGGGGCGCTGGCGGGTCGCAATGTGGGGCCGCATTTCCAACCCGAGCGGCGTACCGCCATGCACGGCTGGCACGAAGCAAACGACGGCGTCAAGATGGAAGCAGGTCTGTGGCTACGCCCCCTGTGGTACCGCAGCAACGGCGCCACGCTGGGCCAGGCCTACAAGGCAGAAATGGCGCTAGTGCGTGAGAGCGTGGGTATCGCCGACACCTCCACCTTGGGCAAAATTGACGTGCAGGGGCCGGACGCTGCCGAGTTTTTGGACCGCGTGTATGTGAACGGATTCTCCAAACTGGCCGTGGGCAAGGCGCGCTACGGCTTCATGCTGCGCGAGGACGGCATCGTTATGGACGACGGCACCACCACGCGCATCAGCGAAACCCAGTTTTTCCTGACCACCACCACCGCGCAAGCGGCGAAGGTGATGAGCCACCTGGAGTTTTTGCTGCAAGTGGTGTGGCCCACGCTGCGGGTAACTGTGGCCTCAGTCACCGACCAATGGGCGGCCATGAGTGTGGCCGGGCCACGCGCGCGCGACACGCTTCAGGCAGCTTTTCCCCATCTGGCGCTGGACAACGAGGCCCTGCCCTTTATGGGCTTGCTCGACGCGCAGGGAGAAGGCGCATTGGCCGGCGTGCCGCTTCGCATCCTGCGCCTGACATTTTCGGGCGAACTGGCCTTCGAGATCTTCACCCCCACGCACCATGGGCTGGCGGTTTGGCGGCACATGCTGGAAGCAGGTAAGCCCTGGCAGTTGCGGCCCTACGGCCTGGAAGCCTTGGGTTCACTGCGCATTGAAAAAGGCCACGTGGTGGGGTCTGAGATGGACGGGCGCACCACGCTCGACGACCTGGGCGCGGGCAAGATGGCCAGCAAGACCAAAGCCTTTTGGGGCGATGCGCTGCGCCGCAGCCCCCACCTGGCGCGCCCCGACCGCCCCACGCTGGTCGGGCTGGAAGCCGTGGACGCCAACGAGCCACCCTCCAACGGCTCCATCTTGTTTTTTGCCGACGACGCCATCCAAGGCCATGGACGCGGCCACATCACGTCCACCACCTTCAGCAAAACCGTAGGCAAGGCCATTGGCCTGGGCCTGCTGCAAGGCGGCACCGCCCACATCGGCAAAGAAATCATCGCCGCCTCCCCCACCCAAGGGCGCCAATACCGCCTGCGCGTGGTCGACCCCTGCTTTATTGACGCGCAAGGAGCTCGCTACCGTGGCTGATTCCGCATTCCATAGCCCTTTTGCCGAGCACAGCGCCGGGGAGCACCCCAGCCGGGACGGCCAGATTCAGGTGCGCGTGCATGCCCACACCCTTCCAAGCGTGACCTTGATCAGCACCTGGTCCAGCGGCACCGCCGCCCTGTGCGCCGCGCTGGCTCAGGCCTTTGGCGCGACCGACATGTTTCCGCTGCCGCCTGCCACCGGTCAGACGGCGCCCTGCCCCTTAGGCCTGCTGCTGCGCACGGGACCGACAGAATTCATGTTGATCCGCGCCACAGTGGCAGACACCGTGGGCGCCCTGCGAGGCCATGTTTCGGCTGAGGTCGGCACTGTGCTGGACCTGAGCCATGCGCGCTGCCGCGTCCAAATGGAAGGACCCATGGCTGTGGCAACGCTGAGCAAGCTGTTTGCGCTGGACTTTCGTGCCACCGCCTTTGCGGTGGGCAGCTTGCAACTCAGCGGCCACCACCACGTTCCGTGCAGCCTGCACCGCCTGGGGGAAGACCGTTTCGACCTGTACTTGCTCAGCACCTATGCGCACGGCCAGCTCGAATTGCTGATGGACGCAGCGCTTGAATACGGCGTGGCGCTCACCCAAGAGCATTAGCCCGTAAGGCACCGCAAAAATTGGCACCGCCGCATGCGACCCGACGCCTCGGCACGGGCAGCTTCACACTAAACCATTAAGATCAGCCGCCCGGCGCAGTCCAGCGCAGGTAGAGAAGCGCGGCAAAGACCTCCGTTCCATGCGCACTTCCTTGCGAGAAAACCAGGGCATTTATGAACCATTTTTTCACTCTGTCGTCCTTGTGCGTGGCCACTTCGTTGGGCCTGCTGCTGGGATGCAGCGATAAGAAAACCGCAGACAACTCCACCGCCAGCGCAGCACTGGCTGCCTCCGCTCCCGCCGCCGTGGCATCCAGCGCCACACCGCCGAGCCCTTCGGTGTCCATCACCACGGCAACTGCCGAAGCCCGGGACATGGCGCTTAACCTCAAAACCATGGGCAGCGTTTTTCCCCTGGCCAGCGTCGACATCAAGGCACAAACCAGCTCCGTAGTAACCACGATGCACATCCACGGCGGACAGTTTGTCCGTGCGGGGGACTTGTTGTTTAGCTTGGACTCGCGCGCCGATGAAGCCAATCTGGCGAAGGCCCGCGCCCAACTGGCCAAAGACCAGGCAACGCTTGCTGACACCCAGCGCCAACTGCGGCGTGCCCAAGAATTACTGGCGCAAAATTTTGTTGCCAAAAGCGCCGTCGACACGGCCCAAGCCGCTGTAGACACCGCCTCTGCCACGATCCTGGGCGACCAAGCGGCCATTGATGCCGCACGGGTGGCACTCTCCTACGACCAAGTCCTTTCGCCCTTGAACGGGCGCGCCGGGGCGCTCAATGTCTCAATCGGCACGGCCATACAAGCCAACACCACACCTTTTGTGACGATCACCCAAATCGAGCCCATTGCGGTGAACTTCAACCTACCCCAGCGCAACCTGGGCGACGCCATTGCGGCGCTCAAAGACGGTGGCGCCAAGGTTACGGCGACCCTGGCGGACAACGGTGGCAGCTTTCAAGGGCGGCTGTACTTTGTCGACAACGCCGTCGACCCCTCCTCGGGCACCGTTAAAGCCCGCGCGGAGTTTCCTAACAAAGAGGGGCGCTTGTGGCCCGGCGCTTTTGTAGAGATATCGCAAACCATCAACACCCTGAAAGACGCGGTCGTCGTGCCCCAGGCTGCGCTGATTCAGTCAGCGCGCGGCACCATTGTTTACGTGGTGCAAGACGGTAAGGCAGTGCTGCGCCCCGTCAAGCAAGTGGCCGGCCAAAGCGGCGAGGCAGCGATCACGGGCGTCACCGTCGGTGAGTCGGTGGTGGTCGAGGGCAAGCAAAACCTGCGGCCCGGCACGCTGGTGGTGGAGCGGCCTAAAGAAGCCAAAGCCCCATGAATTTCTCGGAACTATTCACCCGCCGTCCGGTAATGACGGTGCTGCTCAACCTGTCCATCGTGGGGGCGGGTATTTTGGGCCTGCGCAATATCCCGATTGCCGCGCTGCCAAGCTACGACACACCCGTAATCAACGTCTCGGCTACCCTGCCCGGCGCCAACCCTGAGACCATGGCCAGCTCGGTGGCGCTGCCGCTCGAAAAGCAGTTTCAGACGGTTCCCGGTCTCAAAACCATCAGCTCCAGCAGCACCTTGGGCAGCACATCGCTGACCTTGGAGTTTGACGAAGGGCGCAACGTAGACGCCGCCGCCGTTGACGTCCAGGCGGCGCTCTTGCGTGCGCAGAAGTCGCTGCCGCAGGACATGACCAATCCGCCGTCCTACCGCAAAGTCAACCCGGCGGACGCGCCGGTGCTGCTGATCGCGCTGACATCGCCCTCGCTGTCACCGGCCGATTTGCAGGACTATGCCGAGCACCTGATTTCACCCACGTTCTCAACCATCGACGGCGTAGCGCAGGTCAACATTTATGGCGCCAAGCGCTATGCGGTGCGGGTACGCGTAAAGCCCGGCGCCATGGTGGCGGCCAATATCAGCCTGGACGAGGTCAGCGCAGCCTTGCGCGCGGCCAATGTCAACACGCCGGTGGGCACGCTCGATGGACCCAAGCAAACCCTCGTGCTCCAAGCCAACCGGCAGCTGCGCACGGCCTCGGATTTCGGCAACCTGGTCATCAGCGCCAAAGGCGGCGTAGCTGTGCTGCTAAAAGACATTGCCAAGGTGGAGAACAGCGTCGAGACCGTGAAGAGCTGGGCCACGCTCAACGGTGAAAATTCGATCACCATTGCCATCCAGCGCCAGCCCGGCGCCAACACGGTGCGGGTGGTCAATGCACTGCGCGCTGCGATGCCTGCCATGCAGGCGCAAATGCCCCAGTCAGTTGGAATGACGCCCATCAACGACCGCTCGGTGTCGGTGCGCGACGCCTTGCATGACGTGTCGCTCACGCTCGCTGGCACCATCGTGCTAGTGGTGCTGGTGATTTTTTTGTTCCTGCGTCGCTTTGTCGCCACCGCCATTCCCACGCTGTCTTTGCCGATTTCGCTGATGGGCGCCGTGGCGCTGCTGTGGGGCTTTTCGTACAGCCTGGACAATATTTCCTTGCTGGGCCTGACGCTGGCCGTGGGCCTGGTGGTGGACGACGCCATCGTGGTGCTAGAGAACATCATCCGCCATGTGGAAAACGGCGAAGAACCGTTTCAGGCGGCGCTGGTGGGCGCGCGGGAGGTGGGTTTCACGATTGTGTCGATTTCGACCTCGCTGATTGCCGTGTTCATTCCGATCTTCTTTATGCCTGGAGTCATTGGCCTCTTGTTCCACGAATTTGCCGTGGTGGTTAGCCTGGCGATTGTCGTGTCGGCCTTTGTGTCATTGACCCTGGTGCCCATGCTGGCCGGGCGCTTTTTGACCGATGACGCGCACAAAAAAGCGCCAGGCATGCTGGTGCGCCTGTTTGAGCGTGGCTTTGACGCCACGCTGGCGGGCTACAGCCGGGTGCTTGATTTGGCGCTAGGCCACCGAAAAACGATCTTACTGGTGGCCGCCGGTACGTTTGCTGCCACCTTTTGGCTGGTTAGCATCATCCCCAAAGGCTTTTTCCCGGAGGAGGACATCGGGCAAATCCAGATCACCACTGAAGCCAGCGAAGACATCTCCTTCCCCGCCATGGTGGCACTGCAAGAGCGCGCTGCGGCCATCATCCGCGCAGACGCCAACGTCAACGCAGTGAGCTCGTTCAACGGCGGCAACAATGCCCAGAACTCGGGTCGAATGTTTATCAGCCTCAAGCCTGCAGGCCAGCGCCTGCCCATGAAACAGGTGGTTGAGGGCCTGCGCAAAAAGCTGCGCGGCCTCGCGGGAATCAATGTCTTCATGCGGCCGGTGCAAAACTTGCAGCTCGGCGGGCGCCCGAGCAAGGCACAGTTCCAGTACATCCTGCAAAGCGTCAAGGCCGACGAGCTCAATGTCTGGGCGTCCAAGCTGCAAGAGCGCATGCGCGCAGACCCGATATTTCGCGACGTCACCAGTGATGCCCAGTTGCGCGCCCTGCAAGCGCAGCTCAACATCGACCGCGACCGGGCCAACACCCTGGGCGTGTCGGTTGACGCCATCCGCTCGGCCCTGTTCAGCGCCTTTGGCGAGCGCCAGGTCTCAACCATTTACCTGCCAACCGACAGCTACCAGGTAATCATGGAGGTGGCACCCGATGCCAAGCAAGATGAATCGGCGTTGGCGGGCATTTACGTGCGCTCCAGCTTCGGCACGCTGGTTCCCTTATCGAGCTTTACCACGGTGGAGCGCAGCGTGGGCCCCACTGCCATCAACCACGTAGGGCAGTTGCAAGCGGTAACGGTGTCTTTTAACCTAGCGCCCGGCGCCGCTTTAGGCGACGCTACGGCCAAGATCGACGCGGCGCGCGAAGCAGTGCAGATGCCCACCAGCGTGATTAGCACCTACGGCGGCGACGCAGCGGTGTTCAAAAGCTCGCAAGGCAGCCAAATGGTGCTGGTCATGGCTGCGCTGGTGGTAATTTATGTGCTGTTGGGCGTGCTGTACGAGAGCTACATCCACCCGATCACGATTTTGGCCGGCCTGCCCTCGGCGGCCGTGGGTGCTTTGGCCACGCTGATGCTGTTCGGCCAAGACCTGACACTCATTGCCACGATCGGCATCGTGCTCTTGATTGGCATTGTCAAAAAGAACGCCATCATGATGATTGACTTTGCGCTGGAGGCCCAGCGCCACCAGGGCATGACACCCCATGAGGCCATTCGCACGGCCTGCGTGCTGCGCTTTAGGCCCATCATGATGACTACCCTGGCGGCCTTGGTGGGAGCGCTACCCATTGCGTTCGGCGTAGGAGCCGGGGCAGAACTGCGTCAGCCCTTGGGACTGGCCGTTGCAGGGGGCCTGGTGTTCTCGCAGGCCATTACCCTATTCATCACCCCGGTGCTTTATTTGGCCTTGGACCGTTTCAGCGGCTCGGGTCCGCTGATTCGCCCCGAAAACTCAGACTCCTGAGCGAACTAGATACCTCCATAGCACCTACCAATGGCGGTGCTCATGCCCGTAGCCGTAAAAGCCAAAAGGCACGATCAGCGGCTGGTAATAGTACGGCGCGTAATAGCCGCGCTGCGGCTGAACCGTGACATAGGTCGTGGGCGCTGTCTGAACCGCCAGCGGTGCAGGCGCTGCCTGCGCCACCACGCCAGTGCCTACCGGGGTAATTTGCAAAGCCAAGGTAGGACCCGGGTCATTGGGCATTTGCACCGAGTATTGCTTGCCAGCAAACTCGTAAAGCACGTTGTAAGCCACCGTCCGGTTTTCATAGAAATTTTGCACGCTGCAGTGCTGTACGTTTTCAAGCCGCTCGGGACCGGGGCCCTCCATGTGGTCGCCCAATATCGCGCCGCCCATGATTCCTATTGCCGTGGCTGCAGCATGGCCCGCGCCGCGCCCACCCGCTGCGTTGCCCACGGCGCCACCGGCCAAGGCTCCCAGCAAGGCCCCGGCGCCACTTTTTGGGCCTTGGTAGCTGATTTGCTCCATCGAGCACACCTGGCGTGGTGCTGCCACCTGCTGCACCACCGGGGTGGCAGACACCACCCGCCCCACGTCCTGCGCCAAAGCGCTACCACAAGCAATCCAAATAAGCGCCGCTGTCGTCCAGTTTTCCATGATCCACCTTTGGAAGTATTGAAGCTCTAACGCGCGCCAAGCACCGCCTGTTGACTGGCAAAGCCAGCTTTACCTGGCAGTAACGCAGGACTGCAGGCCTTGGGCAAGCCCACCGTGCGTGCCAAACCATGGTGGCTCATCGGCAGCATGGATAATTCGTCCAGCGTCGGCATCCGGCGCCCCAAAACCGATGCAACACGCCACCCCCAACCCCGAGCAAGCGCCGACCGGTACTCAGCGACCCTACGTTTGGATGGGTGTGGCATTTTTTGCGATGGCCCTGGTGCCCACCGTGTGGCCTGAACTGGACCTGGCCACCGCCGCATGGTTTTTTCAATACCCCGCAAACATGGGTCCCGCAGCGTGGTGGTGGGTGGAAACCGTCAACCTGCTTGTTCCCGATGCGTTTCGCTTTATGGTGGTCGTGGCGCTGGTGGCGTGGCTGGTGGCTAGCGCGATGCCGCGTTGGAGGCGATGGCGCCTTGCGCTTGCTTTCGTGTTCCTGTCGGGCGCTTTGGGGCCAGGTTTGCTGGTCAACACGGGCTTTAAAGACCAGTGGCAGCGCGCGCGCCCCTACCAGGTGGAAAACTTTGGCGGCCCACAGCAGTTCACGCGTGCGGGCGTCATCACCGACCAGTGCGACACCAACTGCTCGTTTGTCAGCGGCCACGTGGCTTGCGGGTTTTTCTTTTCCTCGATGATGCTGGTGCACACGCGTCGGCGCCGCGCCTGGGCGCTCATGGGCTGCGCTGCAGGTTTGCTCATCGGTTTTGCGCGCATGGCGGCCATGGACCATTGGCTCAGCGACGTGCTGTGGGCCGCACCCATTACCTGGGTCTGCAGTTGGGTGGTTTGGCGCTCGCTCGTGTGGGCCTACCGACCGCGCGGCGCGCCAGCAGACGCGCCGGGCACCTAAGTCGCAGCCACCAGGCCGTCGATCACGTGGGGAAAGTGCAGGCGCAGACCCAATTCACGCTTCATGCGCGTATTGACCATGCGCCGTGACTCGGACATAAAGCTCAGTTGCATGGGCGAAATTTCCCGTTCTGCCTGTGCGCGGCTGATGCGCGGCGGCACAGGCAAGCCGTACAAGGCCGCTGCAGCCGTAAAGTAGTCCCCCATTTTTAAGGCAGCGTCGTCATTGATGTTGTAGCTGCGCTGCGCCTTGCCACGCCACAGGGCCAGCACGCAGGCACGCGCCAGGTCGTCGGCGTGGATGTGGTTGGTGTAGACGTCGTCCGCCGCGTCCAGCACTGGCGTGCCATGGCGCAAGCGCGCTATTGGCGTGCCGCCCTCGCGGTTGGGCGCATAAATGCCAGGCACCCGCAACACACTGGTGCGCACCCGCGCCGCGCGGCCAAAAAAGCGCACCGAGGTCTCGGCGTCCACCCGGCGCTGCGCGCGCACTGTGGTAGGTGCCAGCGAGCGCACCTCAGCCACACAGGCGCCAGCGCAGTCGCCATATACGCCGCTGGTGGATGCATACACCAGTGCCGTGGGCGCCGCGCGCAGGCTCAAGGCACGCAACAGCGCCAAAGTGCGCCCATCGCGGGTTCCATAGCCCGCAGGCGGCGCCAGGTGCAGCACGCGTGGCGCCAAACCAGCCAGGCGACGCAAGGTGGCCGCATGGTCCAAATTACCCACGAGCGGCGTTATGCCAGCCGCCCGCAGCGCTGGCACACGCGCGACCTGGGTAGTCAGCGCGCGTACAGTGAGTTTGTGCGCCAACAAGCCTGCCACGCGCAGCCCAATGTCGCCGCAACCGACGATGAGCAAGCGGCTGCGGCGAAAGCGTGCGGGCAAGGCGCCCAGGGGGGATTGGATTGAGGGCAAAATCGGAGGCTACCTGTGTGAATAGTTTCAAGGATACCCAAACCGATGACCGGCAGCGCCTCCCCCTTCACCGTGACCGTTGAACCCAGTGGCACGACGTTTTCCACCAATGCCGAGGAAACCCTTTTGGCCGCGGGCATTCGCCAAGGCGTGGGCCTGCCCTACGGTTGCAAGGACGGGGCGTGTGGCTCGTGCAAATGCAAGATGCTCTCAGGCCGCGTGGTGCATGCCAACTTCCAGCGCAAAGCGCTCAGCGCGGAAGAGGAAGCCGCCCAGTTTGTGCTGACGTGCTGCGCCACGGCCCACAGCGACGTGGTGCTGGAGTCGCGCCAGGTCACGCCGGCCGGGGCCTTGCCGATCAAAAAAATGCCCACTCGGGTCAGCAAGCTGGAAAAAGTATCGGCCGA
>CAIYQF010000226.1 GCA_903928325.1 uncultured beta proteobacterium
ACAAGCCCGTGGCAAGCGCCGACGCGAAGGTACTGGCCGACATGCTGCAGCTCAACGTGGTGGCGCTTACCGAGCTGAGCTGCCTGTTTGCGGCGGACTTCAAGCGCCAGGGCTACGGCCGCACTGGCAACATTGGCTCCACCTCGGCGTTTCAGCCTTGCCCCGGATTTGCCAGCTATGGCGCCAGCAAGGGCTACGTGATGCAGTTCACCGAAGCATTGCACGCCGAGCTGCGGGGCAGCGGTGTGAGCGCCACGGTGATCAACCCCGGCTTCACGGAAACGGGTTTTATGGCCCGCGCCGACATGGTCGGACACACGATGACCCAAGGCGCCGCCGACGCGAAAGACGTGGCCCAGGCCGTGTATGCGGCCATGATGGCCGGCGAGATGAACCGCGTGGTGGGCTTTGTGAACAAGCTGTGGGCGCAGTCCACGCTGTTTGCGGCATCCCACCACCCCACTGCACCCGGAGGTACGCATGTTCCACAAAGACAAAATGACCGCCACCATTGACGGTGACTTTGTGCTGTTTCTGATCGGCATGCGCTTTAACCAGCCCTGGAAAGTGCACCACTGGCTACCGGTGGTGACGGCCATGGGCCGCATGCTGCGCGAGCTGGAAGCCCAGCCCGATTTGGGCCTGCTGCACCAAGATGTGTGGTTCTCGCGCACCATCATGCAGGTGCAGTACTGGCGGTCTATGGACCATCTGCTGGCCTATTCCAAAAACCGAGACGCCGTGCACCTGCCCGCTTGGCAGGCCTACCACCAAAAGCTCAAGGCCTGCGGCTCGGTGGGCATCTGGCACGAAACCTATGCCATCGGCCCCGGCACCTACGAAAACGTCTACATCAACATGCCCGCCTTTGGCATGGGCCAAGCCGGCAATTTGGAGCCCGCCACCGGCCAACGCGCAAGCGCTGCGGGGCGGCTGGGGCAATAAGGTGCTGGGGCGCTCTGACACTAGCATTCGCATTTCTTTTGACCCACAACGCGCCATGAACAAACCCATGCACCTTGTCCGCCTCCTCACAACGCTGGGCGCCAGCTGTCTTAGCCTGGTGGCCTATGCCAATCCGTACTACGACGCCACCCTGCCCCACCACACCGAGCGCGGCTTTCGCAACACGGCGCCAGACACCGCGCCCAAAAAGCTGGGCGAGCTGCTGCGCTGGCGCTGGGACGCCTTGCGCAAGGACCTTCCGCCATCCGCCCAAAGCCCCACACCCACCGTGACCGCAGACCTGGCACGCCTACGCGCCTACCAACGCAGCGCGCCGGGCAGCAGCTCGGCTCAGCCCGCATCCCCCCCGGCGGTGACCTGGATAGGCCACGCCAGCACCCTGGTGCAAGCCGGGGGCCTGAACGTGCTGACCGACCCCATCTTCAGCGAGCGCGCCTTCCCGGTACAAATTGCTGGCCCCCAGCGGGCGCAGCCGCCCGGCGTAGCGCTGGACGACTTGCCGCCGATTGACGTGGTGGTCATCTCGCACAACCACTACGACCACTTGGACCGCGCCAGCGTCGTAGCCCTGAACGCCAAAGCCCAGCTGGATGGCAGCGACACCCTGTTTTTGGTGCCTCTTGGCCAAAAGCCCTGGTTCGAGAACCTGGGCATCACCCACGTGGTGGAGCTGGACTGGTGGCAAAAGCACACGGTGCGTGGCGTGGAGTTCTACTTGACGCCCGTGCAGCACTGGTCAGCGCGCGGCGTGTTGGACCAAAACCAGACCCTCTGGGGCGGATGGTCGGTGTTTGCAGCCGACTTGCACTGGTACTTTGGTGGCGACGCCGGCTATAGCGCCAATTTTGCCGAGACGCGGCAGCACTTTGCCGATCGCCTGGGGGCCGGGGGGGGCTTTGATCTGGCGCTGATTCCGATCGGGGCCTACGCGCCGC
This sequence comes from uncultured beta proteobacterium, assembly GCA_903928325.1. Taxonomy (GTDB): domain Bacteria; phylum Pseudomonadota; class Gammaproteobacteria; order Burkholderiales; family Burkholderiaceae_C; genus Allorhodoferax. The sequence goes on from CAIYQF010000226.1 coordinate 1,902, forward strand.
GCTGGTTCATGCGCGCGCACCACATGAACCCCGAGGAATCCGTGCAAGCGCACCTGGACTTGCAGGCCAAGCGCAGCGTGGCGGTGCATTGGGGCACTTTTGCCCTGACCGACGAGCCGCTGGACCAGCCGCCCAAAGACCTGGCACTGGCGCGCGCGGACAAGGGCCTGAGCGACACCGACTTCGCGGTGTTCAAAATCGGCGAAACACGCACCGTGCCCGCCCGCAGCGTACCGTAAGCCGCCCACACCCCCAGTTTCCGCGCTGTTTTGGAGCCTAACCATGCTTGACTTTTCCCTTGCTGTCGTTCACCACCTGGTGGTGTTCTCTTTGCTGGCCATTGTGGTGGCCTTGGCGGCGGGCCTGGTGCGCGCGGTGTACGCCGCCAAGGGCTGGTACTTCTATTCGAACAACGGATTCTTCTGGGCCAAGATTGCCATCTTTGTGGTGATTGGCCTGTTGTCGGTGCCGCCCACGCTGAAGTTCATCCAGTGGCGCAAGATGCAGCACGTCCCGCAGGATGCGCAGGTGGACGCGGTGCGCGTGTACTTGTGGGCAGAGCTGGCCTTGTTTGCGCTGCTGCCGCCGTGCGCCGCCGGTATGGCGCGGGGGTATTGGCAACTGGTCTAGGGGCTTGGGCAGGGTTGGCCGGGGCGGGCTAATTACAATCGGCAGCCCGCCAGGCCCGTCTGGCGCACGCGCATCGCCACCAGACGGGCCGCAGCGCGCATTCCCCACCCAAAGGACACCTCCATGAAATGCGGCATCGTAGGCCTGCCCAACGTCGGTAAATCGACCCTGTTCAACGCGCTGACCAAAGCCGGTATTGCGGCAGAGAACTACCCCTTTTGCACCATCGAGCCAAATGTAGGCGTCGTCGAGGTGCCGGACCCGCGCCTGCAGCAGCTAGCCGCCATCATCACGCCGGAGCGCATCGTGCCGGCCATTGTGGAGTTTGTGGACATTGCTGGCTTAGTGGCGGGTGCGAGCACGGGCGAAGGCCTGGGCAACAAGTTTTTGGCCCACATCCGCGAGACCGATGCCACCATCAATGTGGTGCGCTGTTTTGAAGACGACAACGTGATCCACGTGGCGGGCCGGGTGGACCCGATTGCCGACATCGAGGTGATCCAGACCGAGCTGTGTCTGGCCGACCTGAGCGCCGTGGAAAAAGCCCTGCACCGCGTCACCAAGCTGGCCCGCTCGGGCGACAAAGAGTCCATCAAGTTGGTGGCTATTTTGGAGAAATGCCAGGCGGCGCTCAATGAGGCCAAGCCGGTGCGCACGCTGGATTTCAGTAAGGAGGAGCTGCCCTTGCTCAAGCAGTTCTTCTTGATTACCGCCAAGCCAGCCATGTTTGTGGCCAACGTGGCCGAAGACGGGTTCGAGAACAACCCCATGCTCGACCGCCTCAAAGCCTTTGCCGCCGCGCAAAACGCGCCCGTGGTTTCCATCAGCGCCAAGATGGAAGCTGAAATGAGCGAGATGAGCGACGAGGACCGCCAGATGTTCTTGGAAGAACTCGGCCAAACCGAGCCGGGCCTGAACCGCCTGGTGCGCTCCGCCTACAGCCTGCTGGGCCTGCAAACCTACTTCACGGCAGGCGTGAAAGAAGTGCGCGCCTGGACCATCCACGTAGGCGACACCGGGCCGCAGGCGGCTGGCGTGATCCATACCGATTTCGAGAAGGGCTACATTCGGGCCCAGACCATTGCTTTTGACGACTTCATCGCCTTCAAGGGTGAGCAGGGCGCCAAAGATGCGGGCAAGATGCGCGCTGAGGGCAAGGACTATGTCGTCAAAGACGGCGATGTGATGAATTTCTTGTTTAGCTCTTAACAAACAACGACACGAGGAGACCGCCATGGCCGGACTGCTGAAAGAAATAGACCCCGAGGGATTGCTGGAGTTTTCGGTGGTCTACACCGACCGCGCCTTGAACCACATGTCGCAACGCTTTCAGGGCGTGATGCGCGACATCTCGGGCATTCTCAAGTCTGTCTACCACGCACCGTCGAGCGTGCTGGTGCCCGGCAGCGGCACCTTTGGCATGGAAGCCGTGGCGCGCCAGTTTGCCACTGGCAAGAAGGCGCTGGTTATTCGCAACGGCTGGTTTAGCTACCGCTGGACGCAAATTTTTGACATGGGCCACATTCCCGCCCAGTCCATCGTGCTCAAAGCGCGACGCACGTCAGACACATCGCAGGCGCCGTGGGTGCCCTGCCCCATTGAAGAAGTAGTCGCCACCATACTGGCCGAAAAGCCAGACGTGGTGTTTGCGCCCCACGTAGAAACCTCGGCCGG
>CAIYQF010000227.1 GCA_903928325.1 uncultured beta proteobacterium
GCGAGCGAACTGCATGGCTACACTGCGCAGCATGTGCTTTCCAGCAAGTTTCGTGCCTTTATGAAAAACGTCCTCCTTGCTCTGCTAGGGGCTTGTATCGCCCTGGCATCGCCAGCCTGGGCTGAAAAGGCCGACCGCAGCAAGCCCATGAACATCGAGGCCGACACGCTGCGCTATGACGACCTGCAACAAATCACAGTGTTTACGGGCCGCGTGCTCATTACCAAGGGCAGTATCCAGATCCGCGGCGCCCGCGTCGAAGTGCGCCAAGACCCCGAGGGCTACCAATATGGCTTGGTCACAGGCACGCCCGCCGAGCGCGCCTTTTTCCGGCAAAAGCGCGAAGGCATGGACGAGTACATCGAAGGCGAGTCCGAAACCCTGAACTACAACGGCAAGGCCGACACCGTGCGTTTCGAGAAGAACGCCGTGCTGCGGCGCTACCGCGCAAGCCTGCTGGCCGATGAGGTTACGGGCGCGCTCATCGTCTATGAGAACCTGACCGACAAGTTCAGCGTCGACGGATCGGCCGCTGGTGCGGCCGGCGCCGCCAAAGGCCGCGTGCGCGCCATGCTGACACCCAAGCCCGAAAACCCAGCAACACCCAGCGGCGCGGGTTTGCCCCTGCGCACGAGCGAACAACTGGAAAGCACGCCGCAATGACGCGCGGCGCGGCGACCGCTTCACAAGCGACGGATAGGGCGCAACCGCCACCAAACCCACCCCACCCAGACCCGCGCGGAAGTGGAATTTTGGAGGCCCGACACCTTCAAAAATCCTATGGAAAGCGCCAGGTGGTCAAGGATGTATCGCTGGCGGTGCGCACCGGTGAAGTGGTAGGCCTGCTGGGACCCAACGGCGCGGGCAAGACGACCTCGTTCTACATGCTGGTGGGCTTGCTGCGCACCAGCGCGGGCAGCATCTCCATCGACGGTAAAGGCATTGAAGACATGCCCATCCACCGCCGCGCGCGCCTGGGGTTGGGCTACCTGCCGCAAGAAGCGTCGATTTTTCGCAAGCTCAACGTCGAAGACAACGTGCGCGCGGTGCTGGAGCTGCAACTCGGCCCCGACGGCCAGTCGCTGTCCAGCGCCGACATCGAGACGCGCCTAACAGGCTTGTTGCAAGACCTGCGGGTGGAGCATTTGCGCCTGTCGCCTGCGCTGGCACTCTCGGGTGGCGAGCGGCGCCGGGTGGAGATTGCCCGCGCCCTGGCCACGCAGCCGCGCTTTATCTTGCTCGACGAGCCCTTCGCCGGCATTGACCCGATTGCGGTCATTGAGATTCAACGCATCATCACCTTCCTGAAAAGCCGCAACATTGGCGTGCTGATCACCGACCACAATGTGCGCGAAACCCTGGGCATTTGTGACCACGCCTACATCATCAGCGACGGCAATGTGCTGGCGCAAGGCACCCCGTCAGAGATCGTTCACAACGCCGAAGTGCGTCGGGTTTATCTCGGCGAGAACTTCAAAATGTAGGCTGGTATGCGTCAAGGTCTCTCCCTTCGCGTCTCGCAGCACCTGGCGCTGACGCCGCAGTTGCAGCAGTCGATTCGGCTGTTGCAACTCTCCACCCTGGAGCTGGGCCAGGAGATCGAGCAGATGCTCGAAATCAATCCCTTTTTGGAGATGGACCATGACGCTGCCGAGCGCGAGCAGTTTGGGCTAACGCAGGCGGATACGCCGGTGAGCGAGGGTGACCGCCTGAGCGAATACGCACCAATTGCCACCACAGACTTTGCCAATACCGCCGCCGCTGACACCAACCGCGACCAGGACGCCACCCCGCTGAGCGCTGAGCCCGGCGAAGACGGTGTGAGCTGGGAGGGCGACGGCACCACCGAGACCACGCCCGACGACGGCGAATGGGGTGGCGACGCCAAAGCGCGCACCAATAACCTGGGCGACGACGGAGACAAGGACGCCACCGAGTTGGCGCGCGTGCAGGAGTCGCTGCAAGCGCATTTGCTGCGCCAGGCGCTGCGCCTGCGCCTGAACGACACCGACAGCGCAGCACTGCGCTTTCTGATCGAATCGCTCAACGACGACGGCTACCTGGAAGACCCGCTGGAGTCCCTGGCGCAAAGCTTGGCCGGTGACGATCTGGAACAAATCGAAGACCTGGTGCACCACTTCACCGTGGCCCTGGGGCTGTTGCACAGCCTGGAGCCGGTGGGCGTGGGCGCCCGCGACCTGGGCGAATGCCTGCGCCTGCAGGTGCGCGCGCTGCTGGCTGACTTGGAAACAGACGCGCCCGAGACCGATCTCGACCGGGAAGTGCTGGGAGTAGCGCTGCGCATTTGCCAGCAACCCATGGACCTGCTGGCGCGGCGCGACATCAAACGCCTGGTGTTGCTGGGCGTGGGCAGCGACGCGCTGGTGCGCGAGGCGATTGCGCTCATTGCGCGCCTGGAACCCAAGCCGGGACGCCGCTTTGTGGACGTGGAGCGCAACATCGTGGTGCCCGACGTGCTGGTCAGCGCCATGCACAAACCAGGCGCCACACCGAAGTTTCGGGTGCAGCTCAACCCCGACGTGATGCCGCGCCTGCGGGTGCACGACATTTATGCCAACGTGCTGCGCAACCACAAGGCCAGCTCCAGCCACGCCGGCTTGCAGCAGCGCCTGCAAGAAGCGCGCTGGTTTATCAAGAACATCCAGCAGCGCTTTGACACCATCCTGCGCGTCAGCACGGCCGTGGTGGAGCGGCAAAAGAGCTTTTTCACCCA
>CAIYQF010000228.1 GCA_903928325.1 uncultured beta proteobacterium
AGGCAAATGTTAGTTTTTAAAAGCTATAGTGAGTCCTGACCCAAGAAAACACATCATTAAATGCGCAGACTTCTCGCTACAGACCTTGGCATCTGGCCAATGGTACAAAACCAAGAACGCCCATCAGACATGATGGTAAGTAGTCCTGGCTACTGGTCTCGAGTTGCCGACTATCTGCTGATGTACGACCAGATAGTCATTCCAACCGGCAACTTTCAGATATTGTCAGTGCTACGGCTCATGCTGGGCGACGATATCCTGCTGGAATTATTGGAAACGCGCACCATCGTTTTTTCGAGGTTTGACCGGTGGTTTGGTTATGTTGGAACCCGAGGCGTAGCGTTTTTTTCCGTTGCAGAGGGAACTGACAGCAGGCGTGCAATTCCTAGCATCGCGCTCAGTTTCTTTGTGCCGCCGGACGAAGCGATTGATTCTGCGTTCATAGCCATGAATCCATATGCAACGCCCGAGATCCGTAGTAGGTACAAAAGGCTTTTACTGGACAACACAGCTCAACTTGACACAAATATGTTGTTGGACCAGGCCCGAGTTGAAGCTTACCGGGACATTAGGGCCAGCCCGTATTTGCAGGCGCTTCTATCGGTGCGGAATGGTGGTCGGGCTATTGAAAATTTGGTTGGTAGTAAGGCGGATGCTGTCAACGTCTGTAGCCCGCACGCCGCTCTTGGCAAGAGTGACCCGCCTGAGATCAATGCAGTCTTACAAGTGGTATTTGAAAATTTCCTGCTTGGTCTGGGTGGCAGCGCTGAGACCAGTGAGCTCACAGGTGATAGCGCAACAGTCTCTGTACTACAGGCAAAAGGACAAAGGCTGGGTTTCGCGCCTTTTGGACGTGCGGCCTTCGCCAAAATACAGCAAATATCAGGCGTCCCGGATATAGGGTTAGCTTTCGCTGAGAAGCAGTTGAATGCCCGCCAAATCCTTGATCTACGATCGTCAAAGCAAGCGCAATCCTTTCGCAACTGGTTTGCGGCTGGTAATCCGTCGGCTACCGCTAATGAAACGCTTAAACGGTACGTTGAAAGTGTAGGTAAACCAAGTCTTATGGATTCGATTCCGATGAAGGTTCTGAGATTTGCAGCCACGACCGCCTGGGGGGCACTAGAGCCAGTAACTGGTGGACTGGCGGCGGCTGCGGACACGTTTTTACTCAGCAAGTGGTTTCCTGGAAACAGCCCCCGCTTGTTCATGCGCCAAGCGAAGGTCGTCGCGACGAATTCACCCGTAATTAAGGCGCCGCTACAGAAGGGCCGTGACAGAAATGCACCATGCTCTTGCGGAAGCGGAAGGAAATATAAGCAGTGCTGCGGCAAACTGAGCTGAAATCCAGATCACCTTAAGTAGTCGCCAATTGCGGGTCATCTGGTCCGCCGCCGCGTTACCACCCAGATTCCAAACGCCCATGCCTTGTAGTCTGCCGTTGCAGCCCGTCGACATTGGAGGATGACCCAGGCTGCAGTAGGACCGGGCCACGAAGTGGCTAGGTAATTTTGAGGTAATTGGTGGATGGTTCGGGGCGCCAAACGTAGTAGTCAGATCGTCCCAAGTGCACCGTCTTGACATTTGTATCCAAATAGCTACATTCCATATGTTCACCATCCGCCAGACCGAAGAGTTCGTAGCGTGGCTCGATGCGTTGAAGGACAAACGCGTCCAGATACGTATCGCAGCGCGGTTACGGCAGGCGGAGGCGGGCAGTCTGGGCGATTGGCAGCCAGTCGAAGGCGAAGTTTCCGAAATGAGGATTCACTACGGTCCGGGCTACCGTTTGTACTTTGTCCGCCGTGGCCGGGTGATCGTTGTCATGCTGAATGCCGGTGACAAGTCCACGCAAAAACGCGATATCCGCCATGCTTTGAAGCTGGCGACCGAACTGGGAGTCGATTTATGAGCGATACCAAAGCACCACTCAAACTTGTGGCTTTTGACGCGGCGCGCTACCTCGATGACGACGAGGCGATTGCCGAATACATGACCGCCGTATTGGAAGCCAACGATCCAGATTTGCTGCTGCTGGCCTTGAGCGATGTGGCGCGGGCCAAAGGAATGGCGCAGGTCGCCAAAGACGCGGGCTTGGGCCGCGAGAGTCTTTACAAGGCACTGGCGCCTGGCGCAAAGCCCCGCTTCGAGACCGTCATGAAAGTGGCCAACGCATTGGGCATCAAGTTCACGGCGCAGCCAGTCTGACCAGCACGCGCGCAGGGCGCAGCAGCTCCCCCCTAAACCCGCTCCACCACCACCGCAATCCCCTGTCCCACGCCAATGCACATGGTGCACAGCGCGTAGCGCCCGCCGGTGCGGTGCAGTTGGTTGATGGCGGTGGTCACCAGGCGGGCGCCGCTGGCGCCTAAGGGGTGGCCCAGGGCGATGGCGCCGCCGTTGGGGTTGACGCGGGCGTCGTCGTCGGCCAGGCCCAGATCGCGCAGCACGGCCAGGCCTTGGGCGGCGAAGGCTTCGTTGAGTTCAATCACGTCCATGTGCGCCAGCGTCAGGCCGGTTTGCGCCAGTACCTTGCGCGTGGCCGGGGCCGGGCCAAAGCCCATGATGCGCGGCGCCAGGCCCGCGGTGGCCATGCCCACCACGCGGGCGCGGGGGGTCAAGCCGTATTGGGTGATGGCAGAGTTGCTGGCCAGCAGCAGCGCGCAGGCGCCGTCGTTCACGCCTGAGGCGTTGCCAGCGGTCACGCTGCCGCCGGGGGTGACGATGCCTTTGAGTTTGGCGAGAGCATCCAACGTGGTGCTGCGCGGGTGTTCGTCTTGCGTCACC
>CAIYQF010000229.1 GCA_903928325.1 uncultured beta proteobacterium
ATGGGGTTTGCTGCTGGGGATGAATTGGGCTTCGGTCATGGTCGGGTTTGGCTTCTGCGGGGGGCGTCGGGCGCCGGTGCATCGGGCGAAAAGTGTTCTTTCATGTAACGGGCCGAGCGGATTTGGGGGTCGCGCGGTATGCCGCCGGCGTCTACAAAGGCGCTGGCGTCACCTAGCGACTTGAACGGCCCAGAGACCACGGAAAACTGCACCCCGGCCTGGCCGGTGAGGTAGTTGGCCACAATGCGGGCGCGGCGCAAATTGCCGTGGGCCTGTAGCCAGGCCGATGCCTCGGCGTAGCTGGCCACGGTGGCGTGTTGGACCAAAAACGTTCCCGGTGGCATTTGCCGAATCCAATCCTGACCGACCTGCGATTGAGCCGGGTTGGTGATGACCTCTTCCACCTCTGGAGCGCTGGGCGCAGCCGTTGCGGGTTTGCGGCCGTTGGTCGGGGGGATAAAGGTTTCTTGCTCAAGCGCCTTCGGCGAGCCCACCGCTACTGCGGCTGGCGCTGGTGGGGTGGACGGCGCGGGCGGCGTGTTGTTGGCCGTGGGTGTGTCCGCGGCGGGCCCGGTTCCCCCCAGCGCGTTGGCTGGCGCAGTGGTGGTGGCGCCGGGTGCGGGGCTTGCTGTATCGGCGCCCGGCGCTGGCGGCGTCACAGCTGGGGCGTTGGGCATGCCCACCAGGCGCTGCCACTCCAGAGCCCCGAGCTTGGCGCTGCCCAGGTTTCCATACAGGAGTGCGACGCCAAGCCCGCAGGCCAGCAAGAGCAGAACCAAGCCGGCGGCCCAGGGCAGTGCCTTGCGAAGGCCCGAGCGCGTGGTGGGCGCTGCTGCAGACGCGCTATCGGGCGGCGTCGCCAGGGTTTCGACGGTATCGGCCGGGGTTGGTCTGGACTTTTCCGGGGGGGCCGCGGCGGCAGCGGGTGCCGATGCAGGCGCAATTTTTTTGAGCAAAGCGCTGACCGCGCCCTCGCGCCCTTGTGCCCGCGCCTGCTCCAGCAAGGCCTCGGTCTGCTCGGCGGTGGGGGGCTCGATCTCCCAGTTCAGAACGCGTCGACCAAATGACGCCAACAAACGCTGCTTTTGGCTGGCGGTGGTGAGCAGCATGACGACGCGGATATTGGCACCAGGGAAATGCTGCACCAGGCGCGCAAGGAGCTGAATTTCGTGGTCGGGCAGGCTGGACGCGTCGTGCACGATCCAGATCTTGGGTGGGGCGGTTTGTATTTTGCTGCCCATCGCGTCTTCGATGGAGTACTCTTGCAGCACCTCGTTAAAGCGGGTAATCAGTGCGTCGGCGCTGGCCGGGAAGCAGACCTCCAGGCTCATATGGGGTGCCGCCTCGCGCAAGCGCGCCACCAGCAATTTGCCATAGTGGTCCAGGATCGCGTCGTGGCTGCTGACCATAGACAGGCTCATGTTGTCCTGAATCAGAGCCGAAACATAGCCCTCCATGCGCATGCGGTCGGCCACGCGAAAGAACAGGGGCGCCACGCCGTCGTCTCCATACGTAGAAAGATTTGGCATTAGGCTGCTCCTGGCACGAGGTGTTTTCCGTCGGCATCAAAGAGCATCGATTCGGGAATTTTGGGATGGGGTCGGGGCATCGGGTCCACACCGGGCGTGACTTGGGCCAAGCTAAACACGTAGGCGATCACCTGGGCCACGGCGAAATACAGGGTCTCCGGGATGGGTTGATCCAGCTCGGTAGTGAAGTACAAGGCGCGGGCAAGCTCTGGCGCGGCGAATATCTCAATGTGGTTGTTTTTGGCCTCTTCGCGGATGCGCTGCGCGACAAAGTCAGCGCCTTTGGCCAGCAGCAGGGGTGCACCGTCGGCTGTGGGATCGTAGGACAGCGCGATGGCAAAGTGCTCCGGGTTGGTGATGATGACGTCCGCGTCCTTGACCTTTTGCATCATGCGCACCGTGGCGACTTCGCGCTGGCGGCGCCGGATCTGGGCTTTGACCTCGGGTCGGCCTTCCATGTCCTTGTGCTCGTCGCGGATTTCCTGCTTGGACATGCGCATGCGCTTCATGAACGAGTAGCGCTGGTAGGGTGCATCAATCATTGCAATGAGTACCAGGCTCAGTGTGAGCCACAGTACCGACTCAGAAATCAGGGATCCCGAAATGGCCAAGGCGGGCTCCAGGTTCATAGAGCCCAGCGCCATCAGCGCCCCAAAGTGGCGGTCCATCAGCATCAGCAAGACCACCGACACCAGGGTGAACTTCAAAATCGACTTGACCAGCTCGACCACAGCGTTGGCGCCAAACATGCGGTTCAGGCCTGCAATGGGGCTGAGTTTGGAGAACTTTGGCATCACGGCTTCGAGCGAAAACAAAAAACCCCCGGTGGCCCCCGAGGCCAAAATAGCCACCACCATGGTCACAAGCATCAGGGGCAAGACCATTAAAAACGCATGGCTGGCCTGGTCGGAAAAAGCCTGTGGCAAAAGGGCCGGGGTGTCCAAAAATTTCCGGTCCAGCCTAAAGCCCGCAGCAAAATAAACCGAAAGCTGCCTAAACCATACGCCGCCCAGCGATAGCAACATGAGCACGGCGCCGATCATGACGGCCGCTGCGGGCAGCTCATTGGAGCGGGCGACCTGGCCTTCGTCGCGCGCGCGCTTGAGTCGGCGCGCGGTCGGCTCTTCGGTGCGTTCGGAGCTGTCGTCAGCCATGGCGGTGCGTCATGCTATTGCAGTCCCAGTTGGCTGCGTACTTCCAGGAAGCCTTGCAGCCACAGCCACTCGATTCGCGAGCCCATGCTCGGCAAGGCCATCATCAGCACGCCAAACCCGGTAAGGATCATGACTGGCAGGCCCAAGGAAAAAATGTTCAAACTGGGCGCCGCCCTCGTGGCCACGCCCAGGCCGATGTTGATGAACAGCATGGTCACCATCACTGGCAGTGCCAGCAACAAGGCGCCCAAAAACATCATTGAGCTCCACTGCACGAAATGCGCCCAGGCCCCGGCTGTGAGCAGTCCTTTGCCAATGGGAAGGCTGGCAAAGCTGTCGATCACCAAGCCCAGGAGAATGGCGTGGCCTCCCAACCCGACAAAAATCAGAGTGGACATGATCAGAAAAAACTGCGCAATCACGGGCACATTGCCCAGGTTGGGGTCCATCAAGTTGGCCATGGACAGGCCCATGGCGGTCGACACAGACTGGCCGGCCAGCAAAATCGCGGCTGAAATGACTTGCAGGCTCAAACCCATCAGCAGGCCAATGGAGACTTGGTTAAATACTTCTACCAGGCCTGCGGGCGACACCGGGTCAATGATGGGCCAAGTAAACACCGGGTAGACCATCCAGGTAATCGCCACGGCCAGCAAGACCCGCATGCGCACGTTGAGTGAGCGCAGGGAAAAGATAGGCGCCGACATCAGCAAGGCCGAAATGCGCAGCATGGGCCACAAGAACGTGTAAAAGCGTTCGACGATGTCGTTGGCTAGTAGGTTCATGGCGCTTGCTTTGGGTTCGTACTTAAGCAAACAAGCTGGGGATGCGCTGGAACAGGCTGCGCGTGTAGTCCACCAGCGTGGCCAACTGCCACCCGCCCACAATGGCCAGGGTGATGGCCAGTGCCGCGAGCTTGGGGATAAAACTCAAGGTCGACTCATTGATAGAGGTAGCCGCCTGAATGATGCCGATAAATAAGCCAACGGCCAAAGACACCCCCAGCAGCGGCGCTGAAATCAGCACAATCATCCAAAGCGCTTGGTGACCTAGGTCGACCACTGCTGCGATGTCCATGGTTTGCTTCCTTCTCTAAAAAAACGTTGGCTAAAACCAAGCTCGTTGTCGGATGACTAATGGACGAAACTCGCTGCCAGCGAGGCCATGATCAAACTCCAGCCATCGACCAGTACAAACAGCATGAGCTTAAACGGCATGGAGATCATCATGGGCGAGAGCATCGCCATGCCCATGGACATGAGCACGCTGGCCACAATCAGGTCGATGACGACAAAGGGGATGTAAATCAAAAAACCGATGGTGAACGCGCTTTTGAGCTCAGACGTGATAAAGGCGGGCACCAGGGTGGTAAACGGTACTTGCGTGGCGTCGGCCACATCGGCCTTGCGCGCCATTTGCATGAACAGGCCAATGTCGTCTTCTCGGGTTTGCTTGAGCATGAAGCCACGCAGCGGCGCCTCGGCTGCCGCCAAGGCCTTATCAAACTTCATGCCGTTTTCCATATACGGCACGGCGGCGTTGGTATAGATGTCGCTCAACACCGGCGACATGATGAACAGCGTCAAAAACAGCGAAATACCCACGAGCACATTGTTGGGCGGTGTTTGCCCGGTTCCCAGTGCCTGGCGTAGGATGGACATGACGATGATGATGCGCACGAATGAGGTCATCATCAGCAGCAGCGAGGGCAGCAGGGTGAGCGTCGTCATCAGGGCCAGCAACTGCAGGGACAGGCTGTACTGCGCGTCCTTGCCCGAACCGGTCACGTTGATCATGGGAATGCCTTGCGCCCAGCAGTAGCCTGGAAGCAGCAACGCCAGCAACAGTGCACCGGCCCATAAAAATTTAGTTTTCACGTGGTCTTTCCTGGGCTGGTGCGCTGTCTTCCCAGCTTCCCAGCGCGGTAAATTGGCTTGGGCTCATACCCACTAATACCTGGCGTTGGCCTACCTGCAACAGCGCAATTTTCTGGCGCGGCCCTACGCTCAAGGTTTCTAAAACCTGTAGCTTGGGTTCACCCTTGTGCCGGATTTGAAGGGTCTTCATGCGCTTTAAGGTCCACAGCATGGCCGCCAGCAGGCCAAATACCAGCACCATACTTGCGCCCACACGCCACCAATCCACTCCCGTAGCGAGTTGCGTGCCCATGGGAAATTACAGGTTTTTCAGCCGCTCGGATGCGGGAACCACACGGGTGAGGCGTATGCCGTAGCGCTCATTGACCAAGACTACCTCACCTTGGGCAACCACGGTGTTGTTGACCAACAGGTCCAGCGGCTCGCCCGCAATCCGGTCGAGCTCCACCACGCTGCCTTGGGTCAGGCGCATCAGGTCTTTGATCTTGATCATGGCCCGCCCGACTTCAATGCTCAGCGTCACGCTGATGTTTTGAAGCACCTCGGGGTTGATCTGGTTGTCGGGATCCTTGGGGCCTGCGAGCAGGGTTGAATCGCTTGGGGTGTCGCTCATGGCGGAATTCCTGAATGGTTTAGTTGTTGCCAGGGGCTACCGCGCGCTCGATCTGAACCGCAGTTTGTGCACCCAGTGTGCCCACATGAACTTCGAAAGCCGGAATGCCGTTGGGTTGAAGGCTGGCCAGTTCCGGCTTCTTGAAGTAAAGGATATCACCGGTTTGCATGGATTCAACAACCTTGAGGGTTGCGCTGATTTGACCCAGAACCACCGTAGCTTCTAAGCAGGCGTCGCCCACAGATTCTTCCAAGTTTTCGCGCCACTGGCGGTCCGAGTCCTCGTTACCGTCGCCCGTCTGCACCCGGCTGCGCAGCAGGTCGCGCACCGGCTTGAGCGAGGCGTAGGGGTGCACGATGTCGATAAAACCCAGATTTTGGGTTGCCGTCTCGGTTTCGAAGCGGCTCAGGATCACCAGGTCGTTTTCATCCGCAATTTGGGCAAATTGGGGGTTGATCTCGGAGCTGACAAACTCAAAGTCCAGCGGCATCACCGGCCCCCACGCCTCTTTGAGGTTGCGAAAGGTGACGTCTAGGATCATGTTGATGATGCGCATTTCCATGGGCGTAAACATACGCCCCGACGACAGCTGCCCCAATGTGCCCTGTCCAAAACCGCCAAAAAAGCTGTCCAGCGAGCTAAACACGATGGTGGGATCAATGACTACCATCGAATATCCACGCAGCGGGTTCATGCGAATCACGTTGACCGACAGCGGCGCTTTGAGCTCTTTGACGTAATCGCCAAATTTCAGAATTTGGACCTTGGTGGGGTTGATGCGCGGGCTGCTGCGCAACACGTCCATCAGGCTGGGGCGAAACAGACGTATGAAGCGCTCGTTGATCATGTCAATCGAGCCCACGTTGACGCCCAGGCTGCTGTCCTCACTGGCGATATCGTGTTTTTTTACGCGTGCGGCGGTGTTGAACCCGGTGTCAACCGCAATGGTTCCGTCGTTGACGCCCTCGGCAAGTGCAGAGAGCTCGTCAGCGGAAAGCAGGTTATCGGCCATGGCAAGCGGGATATGAAAGGTCGGTGAAAAAGATCACTGTACGATGAACGAGGTGAAGTAAATTTCCTCAATGCCGCCAAAGTCTTCGTATTTCTCCAGCAAATTGTTCATGGTGTCGCGGATTTTGATCGCCAGGTCTTTGCGGAAGTCGGGTTTGGCGAGATCAGCCTCGGTGGTCAGGCGCATGGCGTCCATGACGACCGAACGCAACGCAAATTCGTGTTTCTTGACGTTTTCCACCACCCGTTCGTCGTAACGCGTCATGACCGCGATTTGAACCGACATCACCTTGCGCGAGCCCGCCAGATTGACCAAAAACTCGCGGTCCAACTGGCTGTAGGTGTACTCAAAGCGGGGGCTGTCGGGCGACTTTTTGTTCAGTTTGGGTGGGCCGCCGGCGTCTTTTCCGCCTTCGGCCTTTTTGTCACCGTGGCCACCTTCGGCTTTTTTCTCGCCATGCCCACCCTCAGCGGGCGCTCCATGGCCGCCTTCAGCGGGCGCTCCATGACCGCCTTCGGCCTTCTTTTCACCATGACCGGCGTCCGGTGCGCCTTCGGCCACCATTTCATCGGCCGTGGGCGGCGGCGGTTTGTTGAAGAAACCGGTAATAAACAGGGTGCCCACCATGGTGCCGGCAATCAAAACCACCAGTGCGACCACCGCCAAGATGATCTTGACAATAGGTTTTTTTGGCTTTTCTTCAACTTCGGGGGCTGCTGCATCGGACATCGGACACCTCTTTATCGTGGTTCAGTTTCAATTACCGCCCCTGGCTGATTAGGCCAAAATATTCAATCCATCACTTCCTTTTGAACCCAAATTTTCGGGCGCTGTGGCCGCTGCTTGCGCAGGGGCCGGGGAGTTAGGGGCGTTTTGCGGACCCCTATAGGCTTGGCCCGGTGTCGAGTTTCCGCCGGACTGCCGACCTTGGTCCGCATTTACCCAGACAGAAGCAACTGCCATGCCAGCTTGGGCCAGAGTATCCTTCAGTTTATTGGTGCCCTGGGTAATAAGTTCGCGGGTAATCGCATTGTCCGAGCTAAACAGCGCATCCAAACCGCCCGAATGCATGTCCAACTGCACGTCAATGCGGCCCAAACTGCCGGGTTGCATTCGCATCTGCATCTTCCATTGGCCGCGTTCAATTTGCGTAATCAGGCGCTGCGCTGCCGCTTCCCCCAATTTGTCCGCCATTTGCTGGAATTGAACGGCGCGTTGCTCAACCTGGGCTTGCAAGCTGGGCTTTTCGCTCGGCGCCAGGCCGCTGGTGCCCGATGCTGCGGCGCCAGCGTCGTTTGGCGCAGCGCCAGCCGGGGCCAGTTGGCCCAGGTCAATGCCAGTATTCAGATCACTGGCATCAAACTGGTAGCCTGTGGGGACATCGAGTTGCAATGTTTCCTGCGTAACCGGCGCGGCCAATGCATCCTTAGACACGGCGGCCGATTCCAGCAGCGCGGCCCAACTCACCTGTTTGCTGGTGCCTGACATTTGCGCCAAGCGCTTGGTTATTTCCTGGACTGGCATACCCAAGGTCAGGCGCACAGCGCTCTGGGTGGCCGCTTCGGCTGCCGTTGTGGGGTCGCTGATTTTGGCGATTGGGGTCGCGTCGATCCAGGCGCGAGCGCTCTGCGGCATCAACGGGGCGCTGCTGGCGGCGGTAATTTCTAAGGCTGTGACCGAGACGCCGTCCATGGCCTGGGGGCGTCCAACGGTGGCATTGGGGGCTAACAGCGCGGCTTCATTGTCGCCGCTTAGTACTAAAGGTGACAAAGTAGGCGCCGATCCTGGGCTTTGCGCAGCCGGTATGGGTGCTGCCTGTGTTGTCACGGTGTGAACCGCCA
>CAIYQF010000230.1 GCA_903928325.1 uncultured beta proteobacterium
GAGCCGAAGCACCTTGCCTCGCAGCCACTCGCCCTGGTGCGACTTCCACAGCGCCTGTAGGCATCTCCAAACCCCCAGTCATCTGCTCGCTCGCACGCCATGCCGCCGGCTCGCGCGCTCGCTCGCACGCTCGCTTTGCCAGCCACCCGCCTCGCTCGCTCAATTCAACGGCTGCCTGCTCGCTCACTTCGACAGCCGCCTGCCCGCTCACAGCCCCCTCCCTCACCCGAAGCGCCGCTTAACTTGAGCCAGTCGCTCGCTCAGGCACTCGCCAAGACGATGCGGTCAAGTCAGAGATGGCTGTAGCATCGCATCGCCGTGCAGCAGGAACGCATCAGAACTCGAGCCGCGGTGCAACTTCTGTTGCAGCAGGTCAGACAGCTAAGCCTACAGCTGGTCAGCTGTCCGATCGGGCCGCTGTGCAGCAGGCACACGCACATGGCGGGCCCGGACACAGGGTGTACACCTAAGTTACACATTGTCCTCATGCGCGCGTTGAGTAGCAGTGAGCCACCAGGCGTGTGCAGCGGGCGCTTCGAGTCGCGGAGAGGCTCGGACACATAAGGGGGCGGGCATCTGAGTAGCACCGAGCCATGCAGACCGAGCGGCCCGGTCTGGGTGGCACTGAGCCATGGAGCTGTGCCGCAGGCGCGCGCGGAGCACCCTGGACAAACTAGGGGGTGCATGCGGGCCGGGCCTCACCGAGCCGGGCAGGCCTGTCGAATGGAGCTGAAAGAGAGAGAGAGTAGTAGTGGTGGAAGCTGCGTGCGTCGCACGTGCTTTGAGGGCGAAGGGCTTTGGAGTTCGGGTGTAACCACTAGCTATGGTCATACCCCCGAAGGAAACCATGGCAAACAGTGGCTGATAGTAGTCGGCTGGTCAACGCCGACCGAGACCAAACACTTGAACGCGCGCACGCACAGCGCCGGTGCGCACGCGTACACGTACACACGCAAACACACACACACACACACACACAAAAGTGCGCGGGAGCGTGAATCAAACTGACACACACACTGCCTCACGACTAAAGGGCGCACCATGATGTCAAGCGCCCGCAGAAATCCGGCCCCTGTGCAGCCCGATGGGCTCACCGCACATCCCCCCAGGCGGCGCATGAGCCGGAGCAGCGGGCCTGGGACCCGGCGGCTTCGGGCCTCCTCTACGAAGCAACCCCGCAGCCGCTTCACCACCGCCCGGACCCCGCTCGCTGGAGAAGGGAACCCCCCCCGTTCCCCGGGAGCCCCCTTTCCCCACCACCACCCCGCCGCCTCAAGGGCCTTGTTTTGCCTCCTCGGACGAGCATCGCTCGCGCTGGGGCATCCTGTGGCTGCTCCTGTACTTGCTCCACGTCGCCTACATCGGCAGCGCCCTGGGCTTGCTGGGCTGGATGTGGCGCAGCAACCGGCGCCTGCGCGACATGACGCGCCTGTACCGCCAGGCGCAGCCGGGCCTGCAGGTGACGGCAGCGGCCTTCAGCAGCCAGGTCGGGCTCATCGTGACCGATGAGCAGACCCGCATCGTGCGCGCCAATCAGGCTTTTTGCGACATGCTGGGCTACGTCGAAGCGCAGTTGATTGGCCTGAGCACGGGACAGTTGCGCGGCGCCTCCGTGCCACAGGGCGAGATCCGGGAACTCTGGAATGCACTGCAGGCCCGCGGTCGATGGCAAGGCGATCTGGTGTGCCGCCACGGCGCCGGTCATGACCTGGCCTGTCAGGTCACCATCACAGCCATCCGCAGCGATGAGTTTGGGCTGTCGGGTTATGTGGGGTCCTTTGTCGACATGTCCGAGCAAAAGAAGACCGAAACCGAAATCCGCCAACTGGCCTTCTACGACACGCTGACCGAACTGCCGAATCGGCGCCTGTTTCTGGAGCGGCTGCAGGGCGCCGTGGCCAGTTCGCTGCACGGCCAAACCCTGGGCGCCTTGATGTTCATTGATCTGGACCACTTCAAGATCCTCAATGACACCCACGGCCACCTGGTGGGCGACCAGTTGCTGCAGCACATCGCCCAGCGGCTCAATGCCCTGGTCGGCGGCGAGGCGCTGGCAGCGCGCCTGGGCGGTGACGAATTCGTGGTGATGCTCACCGATCTGGAGTTCAACGAATCCACGGCCATGGCACGCGCCCTGACCCTGGCCCGGGGCGTGCAGGCAGCAATTCTCCTGCCCTACCACCTCAGCACCCTGGGGGACCAGAGTGAGGCCCAGCACACGCTGCGCTACAGCTGCAGCGCCAGCATCGGCGTGACGCTGTTTGGCCTGCAGGCAGAAGCCGTGACCGAAGTGCTCAAGCGCGCAGACGTCGCCATGTACCAGTCCAAGCACAGTGGGCGCAATGCGATCCGGCAATACGACCCGGCGGCGCAGCGGGTGCTGAACGAACAAGCCATGCTGACGGCCGATTTGAACCAGGCCTTGGACGAAGGCCAGCTGTTCCTGCACTACCAGTTGCAAACCAACGCCCAAGGCCGAGCGGTGGGCGCCGAATGTCTGCTGCGCTGGCAGCACCCGGTGCGTGGCCTGGTGTCTCCCGTGGATTTCATCGCGCTGGCCGAAGATTCGGGCGCCATCCTGCCCATCGGTTCCTGGGTGCTGAGCAGCGCCTGTGCGACCCTGGCGGCCTGGGCCCGGCATCCCGGGTTTTCGGCCCTGTCGCTGAGCGTGAACGTCAGCCCGCGCCAGTTCGCTGAGGACGATTTTGTCGCCAGGGTGCAGCAGGCCCTGCAGGCCAGCGGCGCCAGCGCAGAATTGCTCACGCTGGAGATCACCGAAGGCATCGTGCTGCAAAACGCCGACCAGGTGATCGCCAAGATGCACCAGCTGCGCGCCCTGGGCGTGGGCTTTTCCATCGACGACTTCGGCACCGGCTACTCCTCGCTGTCCTACCTGCAGCGCCTGCCGCTGCGCGAGGTGAAGATCGACAAGGCCTTTGTCAACGACCTGACGCACAACCTGGGCTCGCAAGCCATCGTGCGCGCCATCATCGCGCTGTCTGCCAGCATGGCGCTCACCGTCGTGTCCGAGGGCGTGGAAACCGAGGCGCAAAAAGACCAGTTGCTGGCCATGGGCTGCCACCTGCTGCAGGGATTTCTGATCGCCCGACCGATGCCGTTGCAAGCCCTGGAGGCACTGCTTCACGCCAGTGGGACGCTGCTCGGCGGCGATCTGGCCGCCTGAACGCGCCAATGCCCCCCGGTGCGAGTCTTCAGTTCCGGCCCGATACCGCACACGGACGATGAACCTGCGTCGTCATTGAGCCGTGGCGGGACGCCGCAATCCCTGCGGAAACCTCAAGGGTTCACCGAGAAAAGATGAATCGGCAACCATTTGTTAGCGGCTGTGAGAAAGCGCGTAAATATGGCTTTCAGCCCGCGCTTTTGGCGAGCCAGGGTTTCATCGTTAGGGAATATCGCGTTGACGGCGTGACCGGCGGCAGCGCCGGCCAGCATGTCGGCATCAGAACGGCACGTCGTTCTCGTCGATGTCGCTGTGCGTGAATGGCGTGGCGGTGACACGATCTTCCTGCAGGAATTCCTGGATCTCCACGCCGTAGTGGTTCAAGATGCGGTGGCGCAACTCGTCGACAAACTCAAAGACCGCAGTGGCCTGCTCTGGTGACCAATACGTCGGCAGTTCGATCGACTCTGACTTGACGTGATGCGGCATGGTTGGAGGGTGGATTCTTTTTGTCGTCATGACTTCTTCACTTTGCGAGCCGGCGTGGCGCGCAATGCAGCCTTCTTCTCGGCGCGCTCCTTGGCCTCTTTGAGCCGGTAGGACTCGCCCTGGATGGGGACGACCTCGCAGCGGTGCACCAGACGGTCGATCAACGACACGACGCAGGCTGCGTTGGGGAAGACCTCGCGCCACTCCTGGAAGCTTCTGTTGGTCGTCACCACCGTGCTCTTGTTCTGGTAGCGCCGACTGATCAACTCGAACAGCAGGTCAGCGTGCCGATTGGAATAGGACAGGTAGCCCACCTCGTCGATGAGCAGCAGGTCCGGTGCCGAGTAGTGGCGCAGACGCCGGCGCAGCGTGGAGTCACTGTCCAGTGCCGACAGGTCACCCAGCAACTGACCTGCGGTGGTGAACAGCACCGTGCGCCCCTCGATCAGCGCCTGATGGCCCAGGTTGCACGCGAGCATCGACTTGCCCACCCCGTTGGGGCCGACCAGCACCACGTTGGTGGCGTCAGCCATGAACGCCAGCGTCATCAACTCCTGCACTGCGGCGCGGTCGCAGTGCGTGGGCCAGTCCCAGTCAAAGTCAGCCAGCGGCTTGAAGCGTCCGATGTGGGCCGAGCGCAGCCTGCGCTCCAGGGAGCGGCGCGAGCGTTCGGTCTCTTCCCAGTCCAGCAAATCCCTGGTCCAGTGCATGCGCGTCGGGTCAGCTTGCACGGTATCCCAATGGGTCAACAGACCCAGCAGTCGCAGGGCCTTGGCGCGCTCTTGCAGCAGCAATGGATCGGCGCCGCCAGGGAGGTTGGCGGTGGTGGCGGTGCTCGCGTGGGTGGTCATGGAACGTCCTTGGTGTGATCGGTACTTGGTCGCAGTTCGTCATAGGAGCCCAGCGCGTGCGGGCGCACCAGCACATCCAGCTGACGCGCCCGTTCGGACAGCTGCGTGGCCACAGGTGGGCTTTGATGCCGCAACTCGCGTGCGCGCTCCAGCGCCAGCAATACCGCGTTTGGATGCGGCACGTCGCGTGCCAGCGCCTCGGCAACAGCGGCTTGCATTGGCTGGGCGCCATAGCGATCCAGCAACTTGGCCAACCCGGTCGTGATCGACCCCAGGTTGTAGCCGCGAGCAGCGGCGCGCTTGAGCAGTTCAGCCACCGCGGGCACGGCCCGCGTGAGTCTGTCGGTGGCGCGGTGTTGGCGCGCTGCGCTCTTGTGGTCCACCAGATCCTGAACGTGATCTGGCAACTCGATCTGCGCGCCACTGTCGTAGCTTCGCGGGTGGTTGGCCAGCACCGTGGCACCCGACAGGATGCGCACGCGATCAGTATCGGCGACCACCGTGAGGGTGCGCCGGACATGGGTGTGCGGAATCGAATAGTCATTCAGGTCGAAGCGCGCATAGGGCGTCTTGCCCACCTGCACGTCCAGACGTTCGCTCACCGGATACTCGTGCTCGGGCAGTGCCAGCAGGCTGCTGCGTTCGCGCTCAAATGCCTGGCTCACGGTAAAGCGATCATCCTCGGGCCACAGGCGATTGGCGGCCTGTCCATCACACCAGGTACGCGCCTGGGAGTTCAGATCATCCACGTCGGTGAAGCGGCGTGCGGCGAAGAAGTTGTCGCGGATATAGCGGATCGACCTCTCGACGCGACCCTTCTCGTTTTTATGGGCTCGAGCCCATAAAAACGAATATGGCGTGGTCAAAAATATGTCGCGGTGGATCTAAATTGCCCCTGCGTTACCTCTCAAATCGACATTTTTATCGCGACATAATTTTCGGCTACAAGGTGCGAAGGAAGGCCATCAGATCGGGCTGATCGCGCCAATGCTTTTGGCCTCCCGTATCGCTTTTCACTTCACATGCCGCCAACGCCCTGGCCTTTGTTTCCAGATTGATCTCGGCGTAGATATTGGTCGTCGTCAGCGAAACGTGTCCAAGCCAACCTCGTATCGTGTTGATGTCGACTCCGGCATGGAGCAGCAACGAGGCAGTCGTGTGCCGAATGACGTGCGGATGCACGTTCTTGCCAACCAGTGACGGCATCACGGTGCAAGCACGGGCGGCGCAGCGCTTTACCAGCGCATGGATGCCCGAGCGCGTCATAGTCTGGCCAAACCGGTTGAGGAACACTGGCTCGGGTGTGGCCCGTCCTTCGGTTTGCGATCGCAACTCGTCGAGCGTGGATTGCCACAGCGGGCAGCGGCGTTGCTTGTTCCCCTTGCCGGTAATACTGACGGATCGCGTGTGCCAGTCGACTTCGCCGATCCTGAGCTGAGCTGCTTCGCTTGCGCGTGCGCCGGAGTTGAACATGAACAATAGCAGCGCATGCTCTCGGCGCCCTTGCGCTGTAAGCATGTCGGATGCGGCGAGGAGAGCGTCCATTTCCGGTTTGTTGAGATAACTGATCTGCGGTTGGCTGGTTCTCTTGATGGGAATCAGGTGGATTTGCGCCCACCAGTCGACGTATTCCGGTGCATGTTCGCCGATGAAACGGGCAAGGGCATGAATGCCACCGAGCCGCTGGTTGCGTGTGCTGACCGCGCAATTCCGTTGTTCTTCCATGTGGGTCAAGAACAGGC
>CAIYQF010000231.1 GCA_903928325.1 uncultured beta proteobacterium
ACTTTCATGAACTCGTCGAATTCAAGCTCCTTGATCTCCGAGTACACGGTAATAAACTCCTTGCCCAGCACCTCGTGCAAATCCGACTCGCGGCGCAGCCAGTCCAGGGCTTCGCCCAGGCTGCGTGGCAGCGCGTAGGGCGCCAGATAGGCGTCGCCCTTCATTTCGGGCTTGGGTTTGATCTTGTTCTTGATGCCCAGGTAGCCGCAGGCCAGCGTCATGGCCATGGCCACATAGGGGTTGGCGTCTGAGCCTATCACCCGGTTTTCCACCCGGCGCGCGGCAGGGGTAGAAATGGGAGAGCGAATGCCCACGGTGCGATTGTCGTAACCCCACTCGATGTTGATGGGTGCCGCCGAATTGCGGCTCAGGCGGCGGTAGCTGTTTACATAGGGCGCCACCAACACCATGGCCGCCGGGATGTAGCGCTGCAGGCCGCCGATGTAGTGCATAAACATCTCGGACGGCGTGCCATCTTCGTTGCTAAACACGTTTTTGCCGCTGGCCACGTCCACCAGGCTTTGGTGCACATGCATGGCGCTACCCGGCTCACCAGCAATCGGCTTGGCCATGAAGGTGGCGTACATATCGTGGCGCAGCGCCGCCTCGCGTACCGTGCGCTTGAAGAAAAACACCTCGTCGGCCAGGCCCAGCGGCTTGTTGTGGAAAAAGTTGATCTCCATTTGCCCGGCGCCCACTTCGTGAATCAGCGTGTCCACGTTGAGTTCCATCTTGTCGCTGTAGTCGTAAATCTCTTCAAACAGCGGGTCAAACTCGTTGACAGCATCAATACTGTAGGCCTGGCGCGAGGTTTCGGCCCGGCCGCTGCGGCCAATGGGCGCCTTGAGCAAGGTGTTGGGGTCGGTGTTACGCGCGGTCAGGTAGAACTCCAACTCGGGCGCCACGATGGGCTGCAGCCCTTCGGCGGCAAACAAATCGCACACCTTGCGCAGCACGCTGCGCGGGGCAAAGGGCACCAGGTTGCCCGCGTGGTCAAAGCAGTCGTGGATCACCTGCGCAGTGGGGTCGGTCGCCCAGGGCACGATGCGCACCGAGGACGGGTCCGGGCGCAATTGCATGTCTTTGTCCGTGGGGTCGATCACGTCGTAATACGGGCCACTTTCCGGAAACTCCCCGGTCACGCCCATCGCCACAATGGCTTGGGGCAGGCGCATGCCGCGGTCCTCGGTGAACTTGGCGCGGGGCAAAATCTTGCCGCGCGCGACCCCGGTCAGGTCGGGCACCAGGCATTCCACCTCGGTGACCCGGCGCTCGTTGAGCCACTGCTCCAGGTCGTTGAAATTCATGTTTTTTTGTTCAGGCATCGTCTTCTTCCTCCGGGCTGCTGGCTGCAGCTTGTTGTCATGGTGTCCATATCAGCGCCCATTTTGCACCCCCCGCGGGGATCAAAAATGGTCTCGCAAACGGTGGTAGAGCGTGCCCAATACCAGGGTCGGCGTGCGAAAGAGCGCGCCACCAGGAAAATTACGGTGCTTGAGCGCCCCGAACACATCAAACCGCTCAGCCTCACCCGCCACGGCTTGCGCCACCAATTGCCCGGCCAAACCGGTGAGCGCCACACCGTGGCCGCTAAAACCCTGCAAGTAGTAAATATTGCTACCCAAGCGCCCAAAGTCGGGCGCGCGGTTCATGCTGATATCCACAAAGCCACCCCACACATAGTCCACTGGCACGTCCTGCAAGGCAGGGAAAACCGCCGCCATGCGCTGGGCCATGACCTGCTGCAGGCGACGGGGCGTGCTCGCGGTGTAGCTGACCCGCCCACCAAACAGCATGCGCCAGTCGGCACTCATGCGAAAGTAGTCCAGCACAAAGTTGTTATCGCACACAGCCGGGTTCTGGGGCAACAGCGCCGCAGCGCGCTCAGGGCCGAGCGGGGCGGTGCCAATGATGTAGGTTCCGACCGGCATGGCGCGGGCGGTCAATTCTGGTGCCACAAGAGGTCCATGCGCTGGCAAAGTGCAGTTGCCTGCAAGCACGGCAAAGCGGGCACGCACCAAACCCAGTGCCGTATGGGCCGTCACCGTGGCGCCCCGGTCCAGCGCTGTGACAGCAGAATTTTCAAAAATCTGTACGCCCAAAGACGCAGCCGCGCGCGCCAGGCCCAGTCCGTATTTCAACGGATGCAGATGGCCCGAGCGCTTCTCAAAGGCACAAGCGAGGTACTGGGCGCTGCCAATGTGGTTTTGCACATCAGCGCCTTGCGCCCATTCAGTGGCAAAGCCATAGTCACGCTCCAAGGACTGCATTTCCGCTTCCAGCGCACGCGCCTTGCGCGCAGAGTCCGCCACATACAAATAGCCGTGCACCCGGTCACAGTCAATGTCAAACTGGGCGATGCGCTGGTCAATCAAATCAATCGCCTCCAAGGACATCTCCCACACGTGGCGCGCACGGGCCGCACCCAACTGCTGCTCAAAAGGCCCTTGCCCGCTGGCAAAACCCACAATCGTCTGCCCCCCATTGCGCCCGGACGCGCCGCTGCACACGCGATCGGCCTCCAACACCACCACGCGGTAGCCACGCTGCGTCAGCTCAATGGCCGCCGACAAACCCGAATACCCCGCACCCACCACGACCACATCGGCCTGCACATCGGTTTGCAATAGCGGCCACGGCATCGGACGGCTCGCGCTTGCCTCGTAATAGCTATGCTGGTTTAGCTGGGTATCGGATCGCAATAAAGAAACCATGTCCCCTCCTAAGGCGCGCGCTTGGCAATTTGGCCGCACAGGTAAGTCCATACCAGGGTTGCTGCGGCGTTGCTAGTCAGTTCGGCGTGGTCGTACGCAGGCGCCACTTCCACGCAGTCCATGCCGATGAAGTTGAGAGCAGCCAGTTCCTCCAAAAAGGTCAGCACCTGCGTGCTGCTCATGCCGCCGGGCTCAGGCGTGCCGGTGCCAGGGGCAAAGGCCGGGTCCAAGCAGTCGATGTCCAGCGTGAGGTAGACCGGCATGGCGCCGATACGCTTGGTGATTTGATCGACGATGGGCTGCAGGCCCACGCCATCTAGTCCCCGCAGCTGGCGTGCCGTGAAAATTAGTCCGCCCTGGTCGGCCACATAGTCACGCGCCTCCCGTGCGCCACCCGATCGCAGCCCGATTTGCACCGTGTGCTGCGGGCTTACCAGGCCTTGCGCAATAGCCTCGTACGTCCAGGTGCCGTGGCCCGATGGTTCACCAAAATGGTCGGTCCAGGTATCGCAATGCGCATCAAAGTGGATCAGCGCCACAATGCCATGGCGCGCCTTGGCAGCACGCAGCAAAGCCAAGGTGACCGAATGGTCGCCCCCTAAAAATACGCAGTGGTGGGCAGCCATCAAGGCGGTCGCCTGCAACTCAATGTGCTGGCGTACCTCGGCCAAGGGCGAGGCGTTGGGCAGCAGCATGTCACCGGCGTCCCCCAGCAGCCCCAGGGGCGACACATTAAATACCGGGTGCAAGCCATCACACAGCATCAAACTGGCACGCCGAATCTCTTGCGGACCGAAACGGGCACCGGGGCGGTTGGTCACCGCGCCGTCAAAGGGCACGCCGGTAATCGCAAAGGGCTGGCGCTGCAAGGCTTCGCTGGCAAGAAAGCGGTTGCTGTTGTTGGCGTATGCGAATTGGCCCATGCTCATCGTGTAACCTCCGTGAGACCCATAGTAATCCCCCCATCTGTGAATAACCGATTTCAACGCCCCTTGGCTTATGCCAGTTTGGCACTGAGCATGGGCTTGGTGGGTACCTATGTTGCTTTGACCAAGCCTTTGGTGGCGGCCATACCCGTTTTCCTGCTGGCCTGGATGCGATTTGGCATCGCTACGGTAGCCATGGCATCCTGGCTCAAAACCCCAAAGCACGAGGCGCCGCTGGAGAAAAAAACCAAAATATTGCTGTTTTTCGAGTCATTTTTGGGCAATTTTTTGTTCTCTATGTGCATGTTATTT
The DNA here is from genome assembly GCA_903928325.1 of uncultured beta proteobacterium. Classification (GTDB taxonomy): domain Bacteria; phylum Pseudomonadota; class Gammaproteobacteria; order Burkholderiales; family Burkholderiaceae_C; genus Allorhodoferax. Next base: position 3,953 of record CAIYQF010000231.1, read on the forward strand.
GGCGTCAGTATGACCAGCACCGTGTCAGCGGGCGTGATCCTGTCGGCTATCCCGGCCGTGTCAGCGCTGATGGGATGGTATTTTCTAAAGGAGCGCATGGGCCTGCGCTTGGGCATCTCTATTGTTTTTGCAGCACTGGGCATTGCCTTGCTGTCACTGGCCAAAGTGCCCCCCCCTGCGGGCGCCGAGCTGGTCGAGGCCGATCATGCTCAGCGCGTATTGTGGGGCAATGTGCTGGTGTTTGGCGCCGTGGTCTGCGAAGCCGCCTACATTGTGATTGGCAAGCGGCTGACCGCCGACATCAGCCCCAAGCGCATCGCTGCCATCATCAACCTGTGCGGTTTTGCACTATCAACGCCCCTGGGTCTGTACGCGGCGTTGCATTTCGATTTTTCGGCGGTCGGGGCCTGGTCCTGGGTGCTGCTGGTGTTTTACGCCTTGGCAGCCAGCGTGTGGACGGTGTGGCTGTGGATGACCGGTCTCCAGACCGTACCCGCCACCCAAGCCGGTGTGTTTAGCGTGATGCTGCCCATTTCTGCAGTGCTAATAGGCACCTTGGTATTCCAAGAGCCGTTTACCGCCATTCAAGCGGTGGCCTTTGGCGTCGCGTTGCTGAGTCTGGTCTTGGCCACGTTGCCACCGCGCAGCAAAGCATAAGGGCAATCAGGCGCCACTGCGCTGCTCACAAGGAGTAGGGGCTGACGACGATGCCGTCGGCGTCGGCATACAGCCAGTCCCCTGGCACCACCCGCACGCCCTGAATCTGGACCGCCACTTGGGCCTGTCCGGTTTGGCGCTTTTCGGTCGGTAACGGTATGGACGCCAAGGCGCAAATGCCCACGGCACATTGCGCCAACTCGGCGACGTCGCGCACACAGCCATCCACAACGACACCCGCCCAGCCGTTGCGCACGGCCAGTAGCGCCAGATTACCGCCCACCAGCGCGCGCCGCATGGACGCGCCACCGTCGACCACCAACACGCAGCCGACCCGGCCCTGGGGCGTATCGATCCAGCCCGGCGACTCCAGCGCAGCCTTGACCAAGGAGTTGTCCTCAAAGCACTTGACCGTAACCACCAGGCCACAGAAAGCGCTATGCCGGCCAAAGCTTCGAAAAACTGGCGGCAGCACCCGAAAAGTTCCATCTACATTGGCCAGATTCGCATCACACAGATCCGTCGTCGACACCACAGCAACCATGGAAAACACCTCGAAATAGTCAAAAAACCATGCAGCCGCAGGCTTGCACACCGAAATTTACCGCTTCAACTTTGAAAAAAGTGTTAACCCGCTAGGAATGCATCCCAATCTCCAGTAGCATGATGCCTCCGGACGATGAGTTTATCGCTGGTCAAAAAATTCCCAATGTACGAAAGGACGATTTCACAATGGCAACTGCAAAAAAAGCGCCCGCAAAAAAAGCGGCGCCCGCAAAAAAAGTAGCAAGCGCTAAGGCTTCCGCACCCGCAAAG
>CAIYQF010000232.1 GCA_903928325.1 uncultured beta proteobacterium
GTGAGTGTGCGCATGATGTCGTTGGTGCGGTGGCTTTGGGCGCTGAAGTGCATTTGGATGGCGATTTCGGCGTTTTGTTCCAGCCGACGCACGTGGCGTACGACGCGCTCAATATGCTCCAGCACGTCGCGGCTGCGCACCTGTAGCAGCTCGCGTTCGTGCTGCTGGGCTGCGGTGGGCGGCTCGGGCCAGGTTTTTAGGGCCTCAATCCAGTCCTGGATGCTGGAGCGCTGTTCCTCGCAAACTTCGTCGAGCTGGTGCAGGGCCAGGCGCGCATCCAGCAGCGAAGACCAGTTGTTAAAGCGCGAATGTGGGTTCAGGAGCTGCGCCTGCCAGTGGTCCAACTGGCGCGTGAGCTCGCGGCGCAGCGCCAGGTAGCCGTCGACCATGTGGTTGATCTCGCGCAGCATCAAGTCGGCCGGGCCTGTGGGCACATGGGCACCGGCGGCGCGCGATGTGGCGTTAGCGCTGTGGATGAGTTTGGCCGCGTAGCCGTCGCGTACGGCGCAGTCGCTTGGGTGAACCGTCAACAGCACCCGGTCCATTACGGCGAATCCAACCGGACTGGTGTCGATGCGACGCAAAATCGGTGGGCCGCTGCGTTTGCCCGCGCGGCTGTGCGCAGGCTCGGTGGGTTCAGAGTCACTGCCCAGGTGCCCGGCGGCGAGGCGTCGGAACACCAGAATGTCGTACTCGGATGTGTAGTCGTAATGCGAAGGCAGTTGCGCGTTGAGCAAGTCGCTCACATGCAGATCGAGTAACTTCAGGCCGCACAGCGCTTGCAAGGTGGCTTGCAGGGGCGCCAGGTTGGCCTCTAGTTCGCTGCGCTCGCAGGCTATCCAGACAAAGCCCTGCGCGCCCAGACCGCGCGCTTGCAAACTGTGCAGTGAGTCGTTTTCCTGCACACCCTCGCTGTGGATATCAAAGATTCTCATCGGCGGGCTCCTGGGGGCCGGCGCGTCGCCGGGGTTGGGGGTCAGGCTTTGAGCGCGCGCGCTGCGTCCAGCGCGAAATAGGTCAGCACGCCATCGGCGCCCGCGCGTTTAAAGGCCAGCAGGCTCTCCAGCATCACCGCATCGTGGTCCAGCCAGCCGTTTTGCGCCGCCGCTTTCAACATGGCGTATTCTCCCGACACCTGGTAGGCGAAGGTCGGTACCTTGAATTCGTCCTTCACCCGGCGCACTACGTCCAAGTAGGGCATGCCGGGCTTGACCATGACCATATCGGCGCCTTCGGCGATGTCCATGGCCACTTCGCGCAGCGCCTCGTCGGTGTTGGCGGGGTCCATTTGGTAGACCCTTTTGTTGCCCTTGCCCAGGTTGCCCGCTGAGCCCACCGCATCGCGAAACGGCCCGTAAAAAGCGCTGGCGTACTTGGCGCTGTAGGCCATGATGCGGGTGTGAATTAGCTGCTCGGCCTCCAGCGCCTGACGAATGGCGCCAATGCGCCCGTCCATCATGTCGCTGGGCGCGACGATGTCCACCCCGGCGCGTGCTTGGGTGAGCGCCTGCTGCACCAAGATGGCCGTGGTTTCGTCGTTCAAGATGTAGCCCTCGTTACCGGGCCGGGTGTCGGGCAGGCCGTCCTGGCCGTGGGTGGTGAAGGGGTCCAGGGCCACGTCGGTCATGACGCCAAGCTGGGGGAATTCCTTTTTCAGCGCGCGCACGATGCGCGGAATCAATCCGTCGGGGTTGAGCGCTTCTGCGCCGTCATAGGTTTTGAGCGAGAGGTCAATCACCGGAAACAGCGCCATCACCGGAATCTCCAGCTTCGCGCACGCTTCGGCCACCGGCAGCAGCAGGTCCAGGCTGAGGCGTTCGACGCCGGGCATGGACGCAATGGGCACCCGTTGGCCCTGGCCTTCCACCACGAACACCGGGTAAATCAGGTCGTGCGCGGTGAGCGCGTTTTCACGCACCAGGTTGCGGGTGAAGGTGTCGCGGCGCAGGCGGCGCGGACGGCCAAGGGGGAAGGGGGCGGGTGTAATCATGCGCAAAATTGTGCCTGACTTTTTTGCAACCGAGCGTAAAAATCCACCGCTTAGGGTTTTTGATCAAATTAAATATTTTTCCCAGAAGAAATGAATTTGTGTGTAAATCCTGCGCAAATTGATATAATTTTTCTGGGCACTTTGGTGTCTCCCGCGTTTCCTCCCTGAGCGGGGCCTTGATGTGTGACAGCAAATAGGCTTAATACCCCGGCCCACGTGCTGGGGTTTTTTTTGCCTGCAACCAGCGGGCCACCGGCCCGACGGACCAGCGACTACACTTTGGACATGCTTTGGTTCAAGTCATTTCACATCATTTTTGTCGCCAGCTGGTTCGCCGGCCTGTTCTACCTGCCGCGCATCTTTGTTAATTTGGCTATGGTAGAGCCACAGTCACTGGCTGAGCGGGATCGTTTGCTGCTTATGGCGCGCAAACTGCTGCGCTTTACCACGCTATTGGCGGTACCCGCCCTGGCGCTAGGGCTGTGCTTGTGGTTGTATTACGGTATTGGCTTGGGCCCGGGCAACGACTGGATGCATGCCAAATTGGCGGTTGTGGTCTTGGCCGTGGTGTATCACACGGTTTGCGCGCGCATGCTGCGCCAGTTTGAAGCCCACGCCATGGACCGCAGCCATTTCTGGTTTCGCTGGTTCAATGAACTTCCGGTGCTGATGCTAGTGGCTGCGGTGCTGTTGGTGGTGGTCAAGCCCTTTTAATACGGACACTGCCATGCGCAAGTCTGCTGCTTGGCCTTTGACCTGGATCTATCTGGCCTTGGTGGTCTATGCCAGCCTGTACCCCTTTACGGGATGGCGCGACCAAGGCATCCCACCGTGGTCGTTTTTGTGGGCTGCGCCCCCGCGTTACTGGACTGGCTTTGATGTAGCCATCAACGTGGTGGGCTACATGCCTTTGGGTGCGCTGCTGGCTTTGCTGGTTTTGCGCAGCCCCTACCGCGCCTTGTCGATCCTTCTGGCGATGGTTTGTGGCGCGGCGCTGTCGGTTATTCTCGAAGGCGTGCAAAGCTATTTGCCCCAGCGCGTTGCATCGCGGGAGGATTGGCTCCTCAATAGCGTCGGAACCCTCTTGGGAGCGTGTGGCGCGCTGCTGCTGCAGCGCAGCGGCGGCCTGGCGCGCTGGGACCGCTGGCAGCAGCGCTGGTTGGCGCCGCAGTCGCGCAGCGTCCTGGTTTTATTGGCGACTTGGCCTGCGGCTTTGTTGTTTCCCTGTGCGGTCCCGTTTGGCGTGGGTCAGGTGTTGGAGCGCATACGCGAGCGGGTAGCCCAGGTGTTTGTGGACCTGCCCGCACCGGTGCCCGCGTGGGACGCCTGGTGGTCTGGTCCTGTCTATCCTCTGGTGCCTCTTTCTGCCGCCACAGAGTGGTTTTGCGTGGTGCTGGGCTTGTTAATTCCTTGTTTGCTGGGGTATTGCGTGGTGCGCACCACCCGCCAGCGTGTGGTCATGGCGGTGGTCCTGGTTGCGGTGGGTGTGGTTGCGTCCGGGCTTTCTGCCGCCCTGAGTTGGGGGCCTGCACACACCTGGGCGTGGCTTGACGCACCGACCCGCTGGGGGTTGGTGCTGGCAACCGCAATGGCGGCTGTGCTGGCCGCTGTGCCCTGGCGCTGGAGTGCGGGCTTGGCTTTGTTGGCGTTGGCAGTTCAGGTGGTGGTGCTGAACCAGGCGCCCGAGAGCCCCTATTTTGCCCAAACACTGCAGACCTGGGAGCAGGGGCGGTTCATCCGCTTCAATGGCCTGGCCCAATGGGTGGGGTGGCTGTGGCCGTACGCGGCCATTGGCGTGGCAGCCCTGCAAGTGGCTAGGCCAGAGACAGAACCTAAAATTGCTCCATGATCAATACCGCCCACGTTGCTGCTCCTACCGAAAAACCGTACTTTGAGCGGCATATTTTTTTCTGCCTCAACAACCGCGAGA
>CAIYQF010000233.1 GCA_903928325.1 uncultured beta proteobacterium
CAGCGTCCGCCCCATTCCATGACGAGCCAGAAAAAAATAGAAATTTTGCGGGTCAATCACCTGCGCGGCCCCAACATCTGGACCTACCGACCGGTGATCGAAGCCTGGGTCGACATCGGCGATCTGGAAGACTTCCCCTCCAACACCCTGCCCGGCTTTTACGAGCGCCTGACCGCCTGGTTGCCCGGTCTGGTTGAACACGAATGCAGCCCCGGCGTGCGCGGCGGCTTTTTGGAGCGGCTGCGCGAGGGCACCTGGGCAGCGCACATATTGGAGCACGTAAGCCTGGAGCTGCAAAACCTCTCTGGCATGCGCACCGGCTTTGGCAAAGCACGCCAAACCTCCAAGCGCGGCGTCTACAAAGTGGCTTTTCGCACCCGCCAGGAAGACGTGGGCCGCGCGGCCCTGCACGCCGGGCGGGACCTGCTGGTGGCTGCCATCAATGACCAGGCTTTTGACCTGGCGGCCACCGTGGCCGAACTCAGCGACATGGTGGACTCGCTGTGCCTGGGCCCGAGCACGGCGCACATTGTGGACGCGGCCACCGCGCGGCGCATTCCGCAAATCCGCCTGACCGAGGGCAACCTGGTGCAACTGGGCTACGGCATCGCGCAGCGCCGCATCTGGACGGCTGAGACCGACCAAACCAGCGCAATAGCCGAAGAGATTGCTAGCGACAAAGACCTCACCAAGTCACTATTGCAGGCCTGTGGCGTACCGGTACCCGAGGGCGAGCTGGTCAAAAGCGCCGAGGCCGCCTGGGCAGCAGCCCAAAGCGTGGGCTTGCCGGTGGTGGTCAAGCCCTATGACGGCAACCACGGGCGCGGCGTATCGTTGGATCTGCAAACCGAAAATGAGGTGCATGCGGCCTTTGACCTCGCGTTTCGCAAAGGCGGGGGCAGTGCGGTCATTGTGGAGAAGTACATTCCCGGCCATGAGCACCGCCTGTTGGTCGTGGGCAAAAAAGTCGTGGCGGCGGCGCGCGGAGACACACTGCACGTCGAAGGCGACGGTGTGCACACCATCGACCAACTGGCCGAGCTGCAAATCAACTGCGACCCACGGCGGGGCCGGGGTGAGGATTTCCCACTCAATGTGGTCACACCCAGCGAAAGCGCCGAGGTTATTCTGGAACTTGAACGCGTGGGCCTGACCGCCGCATCGGTGCCCGCCAAAGACGAGCGCGTGCTGATCCAGCGCAACGGCAATGTGGCGCTGGACGTGACCGCACTGGTGCACCCCAGCGTGGCCGCCGCCGCTGCATTGGCCGCGCGCGTGGTGGGCCTGGACATTGCCGGGGTGGACATGGTGATGCAAAACTGCGCCCTGCCCCTGCACAGCCAGCGTGCAGCGGTGATTGAGGTCAACGCCAGCCCCGGACTGCTCTCGCACATCAAACCAGCCAATGGAGCGGGCCAGCCTGTGGGCCAAGCCATCATGGACCATTTGTTTGCGCCCAAGGTGGACGGCCGCATTCCCATCGTGGGCATTACCGGCACCCACAACACCGGTCGCATTGCGCGCCTGGTGGCCTGGTTGGTGCACATCAGCGGCAAGCACGTGGGCCTGGCTTGCAGCGAAGGCCTTTACTTGGACGGCAGGCGCGTGGACGCCCGCGACAGCACGCACTGGGACGCCGGGCAGCGCATTTTGATCAACCGCTCGGTGCAGGCGGCAGTGTTTGAGAACCCGAGTGCCACCATCCTGGGCCAGGGCCTGGCCTACGACACGTGCGATGTGGGCGTGGTTACCGACGTGACCTGGCAGCCCGCGCTGGCCGACTTTGACATTTTGGACGCCGAGCAAACCTACAAGGTGGCGCGCACCCAGGTCGACGTGGTCTTGCCCAGCGGCACAGCGGTGCTCAATGCGGCAGACCCGCAGTCGCTCGAACTCGCCGCGCTGTGCGACGGCAAGGTGCTTTTTTATGGTCTGTCTGCGGAGCACCCCACCTTGGTGCAACAGCGCAGCGCAGGGGAGCGCTGCGTCTTTTTGCGCGATGGCGCCATCGTGCTGGCGACTGGCGACAGCGAACTCTCCTTCCTCAAACTCGCCAGCCTCAAGCCCAGCAAAGCCGCACAACCCGAGATGGTGATGGCCGCCGTAGCCGCAGCCTGGGCGCTCCACATTGCGCCCGAACTCATAGGCGCAGGACTGCGCACCTTCGAATCCAGTCCCCAAAAGACCCCCTACTGAAGCAACAACACGCCATGGAAGTTACCCGCCTTCGCGCCCTGCGCGGCCCCAATCTCTGGAGCCACCACACGGCCATGCAAGCCATCGTCTCGTGCAACCCGTTGGAGTGCGATGTGGGACGGCTGCCTGGGTTTGAGGCGCGGCTGCGCGCCCGCTTTCCCGAAGTCAGCCCCTTTCAAACCATTGGCAGCGACGACACCGTGCCCATGGCCCGCGTGCTGGAGCTGGCCGCACTGGGCTTGCAGGCGCAGGCTGGCTGCCCGGTCACGTTCAGTTGCACCAAGCCCACCATGGAAGAAGGCGTTTTTCAGGTGGTGGTGGAGTACAGCGAAGAAGAAGTCGGTCGCCGGGCCTTTGCGCTGGCCCAAGCTCTGTGCATGGCCGCGCTGGACGACACGCCGTTTGACCTGGCAGCCGCCCTGGAGCAACTTAGCGAACTCGACGAAGACGTGCGCCTAGGCCCCAGCACCGGCTCGGTGGTCAATGCCGCGCTGGCGCGCAACATTCCTTTTAGTCGCATGACGACGGGCAGCATGGTGCGCTTTGGCTGGGGCAGCAAACAGCGCCGCATACAGGCCGCCGAGATTGACGCCACGAGCGCCATTGCCGAGGCCATTGCCCAAGACAAAGAACTCACCAAAAAGCTCTTGCACGCCGCTGGCGTGCCGGTGCCCATGGGCCGCGCAGTAAAAGACGCCGACGATGCCTGGCAAGCGGCACTGGAAATTGGCCTTCCGGTGGTGGTCAAGCCGCTGGACGGCAACCAGGGCAAGGGCGTGACCGTCAACATCAGAACCGAGCCGCAGTTACGCGCCGCTTACGCGGTGGCCACCGAGTTTCGCGACCGCATATTGGTGGAGCGCTATATGCCGGGCAACGACTTTCGCCTGCTGGTAGTGGGCGACAAGCTGGTGGCGGCGGCCCGGCGCGACCCGCCCAAGGTGTTGGGCGACGGCGTGCACACCGTGGCGCAACTGGTGGACCAGGTCAACCTCGACCCCAAGCGCGGCAGCGGCCACGCCACCTCGCTGACCAAAATCCGTTTTGACGAAATCGCCCACGCCTGCCTGGCCGGCCAAGGCTTTAGCGCCGACACCATTCCCGCCAAGGGCCAGCGCGTCAACCTGCGCAACAACGCCAACCTGTCCACCGGCGGCTCGGCCACCGACGTGACCGACGACGTGCACCCCGACGTGGCCGCCCGCGCGGTGGCAGCAGCCCACATGGTAGGCCTGCATATTTGCGGCGTGGACATGGTGTGCGACAGCATTCTTCGCCC
>CAIYQF010000234.1 GCA_903928325.1 uncultured beta proteobacterium
AGCGCCTTTGACGTCATCATGGGCGAGCCCATTCCCGGCAAGGGCGCGCTGCTGACGCAAATGGCGCTGTTTTGGTTTGAAAAACTCGGGCCGCACGGTCTCAATATTTGCCCGATTCACCTCACCGGCGAGGCGCCTGATAGCGTGGTGGCGCCTGACGAGGTGGCCCAAGTCACCGGCCGCTCGATGTTGGTCAAGCGGCTCAAGCCCCTGCCGGTGGAAGCCGTGGTGCGCGGCTACCTGGCCGGCAGCGGCTGGAAGGAATACCAGGCCAGCGGCGCAGTCTGTGGCGTAGCCTTGCCCCCAGGTCTGAAAAACGCGTCCAAATTGAGCGCGCCGATTTACACCCCTGCGGCCAAAGCGGCGGTGGGCGACCATGACGAGAACATCACCTTTGCGCAAACCGTGGCCATGATTGGCCTGGATTTGGCCACCCGCATCCGCGACCTAAGCATTGCACTCTACCAGGCGGCTGCCGAATTTGCGCTGACCAAGGGCATCATCATTGCCGACACCAAGTTCGAGTTTGGCCTGGACGCCGATGGAACTTTGACGCTGATGGACGAAGTGCTCACCCCCGACTCGTCGCGCTTTTGGCCGCAAGAGAGCTACCAGGAAGGCCGCAACCCGCCCAGCTACGACAAACAGTTTGTGCGCGATTGGTTAGAAACCGCTGTGGTGGACGGCAAACCCTGGGACAAAACCCCACCCGCGCCCCGCGTGCCCGAGGCCGTGATCCAGAAGACGGCGGCCAAATACCAAGAGGCGTTGGCGCGGTTGACGGCGTGACTGCCGGTGCGCAGACCCCTGCATGCCAATCAAGGGTTAGTACCGATGAAGGCAACACCTGCTAAGCTGACACGCTAAGCACCACCTACGGCTTATGCTCCGAATCCTATGAAAAACATGAACCTTGTCCGAGGAATATTCCTCATGGCCATATCGCTGTTGTTTGGTCTGACATCCATGGGGTATTCCATCGGCAAGTTTGGCAAAGCGGGGCCTGGCATGTTCCCCTTGCTGGTCAGCAGCATGCTTTTTATCATTGGCTTGGCGACCGTCATTGGTTCGCGCTACAAAGAGCCCGAGCCCCTGAGCTACAACGTCAAGAATATTTTTCTCGTGCTGTTGGGTCTGTGTGGATTTGCCGTTCTTTCACAGTACCTCAATATGGTTGTCGGCATCTTCTTCCTGGTCTTTTGCTCCTCCTTTGCAGCGTCCTCCTACACGGTCGTGCGCAATATAAAAATCTCCGTCTGCCTTGTGGGCGTTGCCTTTGCATTCAAATATTTATTGGGTCTTAACCTGCCCTTAATCTAATGGACTTGATACACAACCTCGCCTTCGGTTTTGAGCATGCTCTGACATTACAAAACCTGTTGTATTGCGCCATCGGCTGCGTCGTTGGCACCATGGTGGGGCTGCTGCCGGGGCTGGGGCCCTTGTCCACCATTAGTTTGTTGCTGCCACTGACGTATTCCATTCCAACGGATGGGTCCATCATCATGCTAGCTGGTATTTACTACGGGGCACAGTACGGCGACAGCGTGAGTGCGATCACCATGAAAATCCCGCACGCCAGCAGCATCGTCGCCTGTATCGACGGTTACCAGATGACGCTTAAGGGGAAAACCGGGTTGGCCCTATTCACCGCCGGTATTTCTAGCTTCATTGGCGGAACGGTTGCCATTTTGGTACTCGCTACGTTGGCGCCAACCCTGGGTGAAGTTGCGCTGTTGTTTGGACCGGCCGACTATTGCGCTCTGATGCTATTGGGTTTTGTCTGCGTAAGTTTTGTCACTACGGGTAGCATGCTCAATGGCTTGGCGATGACTTTAATTGGCGTGCTGCTGGGCTTGGTGGGTACCGATGTCAACAGCGGCGTCCCGCGCTTCACCATGGATTTGCCTTTCTTGGCCGATGGTGTGGGGTTGATAAGCGTGGCTTTGGGTTGCTTTGGTATTGCCGAAATTGTAAAAAATCTCGACAGCGGTGGGGAGCACACGCCATTTAACGGCACGATTAAGTTGATGCCGACTTGGCCCGAGTTCAAACGCATTATTCCCAGCGCGCTTCGGGGCAGTGCCATTGGATCGGTTTTGGGCTTGCTGCCTGGTGGGGGGCCTGTCATCGCGCAGTTTGCCGCTTATGCGGTGGACAAGCGTTTTAGCAAATACAAGGACGAAATCGGTCAAGGCGCCATTGAGGGCGTGGCCGGGCAGGCAGCGGCCGACGAGGCCGCTGCACGCACCAGCTTTATTCCGCTGATGAGTATTGGTATTCCCGAAAATGCGGTGATGGCGCTCATGATGGCCGCTTTCATCGTCAAGGGCGTACAACCCGGCCCGAACATGATTGCGACCCATCCCGATATTTTCTGGGGACTGGTTGCAAGTATGTGGATTGGCAATTGCTTCCTGGTGATTTTGAATGTGCCGCTTGTGCGCTACTGGTTATCGGTTTTCAAAATACCTTTCAGCGTGTTATTCCCGTCGATTC
>CAIYQF010000235.1 GCA_903928325.1 uncultured beta proteobacterium
ACAATGGCCACGCCGCCCGCGGGGTTGTGCCCCAAGTGGTGCTCCGGACGGCCTGCCACCAGGCCTTTGACGTAGCTGCGCACTGCCGACGGCCCGCGCACAAAGCTGCCAAATCGCGCATAGCGCGTGCCCAACACGCCCCACACCAGCCGAAATGCGATCAAGCCACCCAGGGTGTAGCCCAGGGTGGCGTGCAACAGGCGCCAGGTTTCGCTCTCGGCGCTCAGGTAGGCGCCAACAAAGCTAATCACCATCAGCCAGTGGAAGGTACGTACCGGAGCGTCCCAAACGAGAATTTTTGTGTCAGCCGTGGACATAGCCGTCTTTCGAGTCATGCAGCATAGGCATTATTTGGGAATGCGCACTTCGTGCTCACTAAAATTGCCATCCGCTGCGCGTTTGTGGCACGCAGCGCAATTGGAGGCGCTGCCCACGGCAACGCGCTTGAACACGCTGGCGCTCACCTCGTCGTGCTGCCGGACAAACCACTGTGACTTGGTAATACGGTTGTCGGGCGACGTGTCGTTAAATCGGCGTCCTGCGCCAGCGTGTTCGACCAACCACGCGCTGATGGCTTTGGTGCTGCCCACGTCCAGCGACGCGTCTACTCCGAAATGCTTGGAAAGGTCGCCCATGATGTGCTGCCAGGACTTGGCGCCCAACAGGCCTGGCGGATACGCAATGTGGCAGGCCGCGCATTCAGCCTGGTAGGCGGGTAGGCGTAGGCCTGCAGCCGCGCCACTTTCGGCACAGGCACTGACGCACAGGCAGGCGGCTACAAGCCCGAAAAAATAGGAAAAGCGGCGAAAGGCAGGTAGGCCGGTCATATGGGGTCCTTGGTGGTTTAGTTTTTGAGCGTAAGCAGCCAGGCCAGTACATCGGCTTTCTCCGCCGGTGAGCATTCGCGGCCAACCACGTCGTTGCAGTTGCGACGAAACCATTTTTCGGTCTTGGCGGCGTCCGAAAAACGCTCCGGATTGACCGCCGGAGCCATGGGACGAATGGCTTTGCCCGTGCTGGCGTGCTTGCCGTCGGCGGTAGGTTGGGCCGTGTGGCAGGAAGCACAAGCCCACTCGTGGCCGTGCTTAGCCGTGAAAAATGCTTGCCCGTGCGGGGCTTGCGGCGTCTGACCTGATTGCGCTGCATAGGCGGCAAGTTGCTCGGTGGCGTTGAGCGCATGCGCAGGCAGGGCGGCAGCACCTGCAGCAATCACTAGCGCGGCTACACCGCAGCGCGCGGCAATACCATGCAGCCGACGACGCAAAGAAAGGAGCATAGAAAACGGAAACGGAAATAGTGGCATCTGGACTCCTTAAGCTGCATGGTCTCATACGCAGATTAAGGACAGGTAAAGTCGCTGACCACCCGAAAAAGCAACAAGCATGCGAGTTGCACGCATGCACTTCGCACCCTTTGGGGCTGGATTACCCGCGCAGGCGGGCGCCTTGGCCGGACTTAGTGGCCGCCGCCCAAGTAGGCGGCCTTCACCGCCGGGTCGTCTTGCAGTTTTGAGGCTTCGCCGTGCACCGAAATGCGGCCGTTTTCCAGCACGTAGCCGTAGTCCGCCACCTTGAGCGCCGCTGCGGCAAACTGCTCCACCAGCAGCATGGTCACGCCGCGCGACTTGAGGTCGCTGATGATGCGGAACACTTCTTCCACCAGAATCGGCGCCAGGCCCATGGAGGGCTCGTCGAGCAACACGATCTCGGGGTTGAGCATCACAGCGCGGGCCATGGCCAGCATTTGCTGCTCGCCACCGGACAGGGTGCCTGCGAGCTGATTGCGACGCTCTTTGAGGCGGGGGAACAGCTCCATAGCGCGCTCCAAATCACCTTGCACATCGCCCTTGGGGCGGCTGCCGGTCAGGCGGGGGAAGGCACCCAGAATCAGGTTGTCCGTCACGGTCATGGTGGCAAACACGCGGCGGCCTTCGGGGGAATGGGCCAGACCGAGCTTGGCGATAGTAAAAGACTCCATGCCATCGGTGCGCTTGCCGTTCAGGCTGATTTCGCCAGCGGTGGGCGTGATCATGCCGGAGATGGCGCGCATGGTGGTGGTCTTGCCAGCGCCGTTGGAGCCGATCAG
>CAIYQF010000236.1 GCA_903928325.1 uncultured beta proteobacterium
CGACTGCGACAATGCAGGCCAACGCTGCCATATTTTTTTTGATTAACCGCATGGGGTGATTATGGACAACTCTATGGACAAGCCAGGCTTCAACAAAAAGGCCTTGCGCAAGAGCCTGCTGGAGCAGCGCATGGCTTTGCCCGACCGCCTGCACCGTGGTGAACTGCTGCTGCGGGTCATGCGGGTGTGGCTGGTGGGGCGCACCGACACCACCATCGGCGCGTACTGGCCGATCAAGGGCGAGTTTGACCCCCTGCCCGCGCTGCACCGCTGGAAAGAAGATGGCGAGCTCAACGACGCGCCGCAGCGCCGCTGCATTGCGCTGCCGGTGATCAACAAGTTGCACAAGACCATGACTTTCCACACCTGGTACCCCGGCTGCCCGATGGAAGACGACGCCTACGGCATCCCAAAGCCAAAAGACACCGAAATGGTGGCGCCGAGCTTGCTGTTCGTGCCCTGCATCGGCTACAGCGCCGGGGGCTACCGGCTGGGCTACGGTGGCGGCTTTTACGACCGCATGCTCGCCAGCCTGGAGCCCCGCCCGTTTACGGTGGGCCTGGGGTTTGGGGTTGGCTACGTGCCCGACTTTGAGCCAGAAGCCCACGACATCCCCTTGGACGCGGTACTCACCGATTACGGCGTAGCCTGGCCAGTGGATCAGCCAGGGCGCATGGAGCGCTAGCGGCTGCGCAAAGCAGATTTCAGGCGGCTTGGACTAAGGGGTTTGCGCCATCAGCGCGTGCACGTCGCGGCTGTAGCCTTGCAGGGCGTTAGCCATGTTTTTGCGTTGCTGCGCTGTGGCGCTGCGGTGCAGTTCGGCCATGGCCTCGCAGGTTTGCTCTACCGAATGGTCTTTGTATGCGCGGTAGGCCGCGTCGGGGGAGTGAAAGTAACCTTTGGCCAGTCCAGCCAAAGCCGTTTGCGCAGTGCTGGCGTCGGCCTGGCGCAGCTTGGCCAGGGTGTCCACAATTTCTTGTTGCCGGCGCAGGATTTCGCGGTAGTGCAAGGGCTCATCGGCACCTGATTTTTCCATGTTGGCTTGCAGTTGGTGCATTTGACCTGGGCTTAGTGGGCCGTAAATATCTTCCAGCCGCTCGCGGATTTTTTGGGTGCGCCGCGCGATGCTGTCGCCGTCCGTGCTCAACCATTCTTCGCGCCATTTGCGGTTGTTTTTGTCAAAAGCGGCTGCCATGGTGCGCAATTGGCCCGCCTGCAAGGTGGGGGCCACCGCTGCTGCTGCGGGCAAAGCGTGCTCCACCACCACTTCCATACGCACCACGCTGCGCTCGTACAGGGCACAAATTTGTGCTCCGTTGGGCAACTGCGACGCCAGCGCCTGCGCGCTTTGCAGCAACTCGGCCACCAAAGGAAGCTCCTCGCGGCGGTGCCAACGTGCCAGCTCGGCCAGGTCCGTGCGCACGCGCTGGCTTTGGGCCTTGTCAAAATCGGCAAAGCCGTCTAGCCACCAGTGCAAAAGCTCAGGCGCGGAGTTGTAGCTCAAGCGCAGCGCCGAGCAGCCACCCAGCGCCAGCAAGGCGCCCAGCAGTACCGCCCGGCGCAGCGCGCGGATAATCCCAGGAACACGCCCAGCCACTGGCCGTGGTGCAAATTGATACAAATAAGGCATACCCGTGAGTCTATTTCAGCCAACCGACCCCGCAACGCACAACCCGCACGGCCAACACCCCGTGGACGTGGTCATCATGGCCGCTGGCAAGGGCACGCGCATGAAGAGCCGCTTGCCCAAGGTCTTGCAGCGCTTGGCCCACGTGCCGCTGGTGCAGCACGTGCTGGCCACGGCGCAGCAATTGCAAGCGCGCTCGGCCGTGGTCATCACTGGCCACGGCGCCGATCAGGTGGAGGCGGCTCTTGCCGCAATTGGCGGCACGCTGGCGCTGAAATTTGTGCGCCAAGAGCCGCAACTCGGCACCGGCCACGCAGTGCAACAGGCCGTGCCGGTGCTGGGCGACGATGGCGTGGTGGTGGTGCTCTCAGGCGACGTGCCGCTCACCCTGGCTGACACTTTGCAGGCCCTGATCGCCCTGTGCGACGGGCAGCACCTGGCGCTGCTGACGATTGACCTGCCCGACCCGACCGGCTATGGCCGCGTGGTACGCACCGGTGACGCGGTAACCACCATCGTCGAGCACAAAGATGCAAATGCGCGGCAACGCACTATTACCGAGATTTACAGCGGCATCCTGGCCGTGCCCGCCGCGCTGCTCAAACGCTGGCTGGCACGCCTGGACAACCAGAACGCCCAAGGCGAGTACTACCTGACCGACATCGTGAAATTTGCGGTGCAAGACGGTGTGCGCGTGCTGGCGCAAAAAACTGAGGACGCGGTGCAAGTGGCCGGCATCAACAGCCCGGTGCAGCTCGCCGAGCTAGAGCGCGCCTACCAGCGCCGCCAGGCGCTGGCGCTGATGGAAGCCGGCGTGCGCCTGGCCGACCCGGCGCGCCTGGACATTCGCGGCCACCTGAGGTGTGGCATGGACGTGGAAATTGACGTCAATTGCATTTTTGAAGGCGCGGTGACCTTGGGCGACAACGTGACCATCGGCGCGCATTGCGTGCTGGCCGATTGCACCATCGAGGCCGGAGCGGTCATCCACCCCTTCACCCATATTGACGGCGGCGCGCAGGGGGTGCGGGTGGGCGAGGGCGCGCTCATTGGCCCGTTTGCGCGCCTGCGCCCCGGTGCGCAACTGGGCGCTGGGGTGCACATTGGCAATTTTGTGGAGGTAAAAAACTCCACTTTGGCCGCGGGTGCCAAGGCCAACCACCTAGCCTATCTGGGCGACGCCACGGTGGGCGAGCGCGTCAACTTTGGCGCCGGCAGCATCACCGCCAACTACGACGGCGCCAACAAACTTCGCACCACCATAGAAGCCGATGTGCACGTGGGCAGCAACTGCGTGCTGGTAGCACCGGTCACCCTGGGCGCAGGCGCCACGGTGGGCGGCGGCTCCACCATCACCAAAGACGTGCCTTCGGGCGCCCTGGGCGTGGCGCGCGGCAAGCAGACCCACCTTGCCAACTGGGCGCGACCTGCCAAAAAGCCCACCTAAGGTGTTGCCCAAAGGCTATGTAAGCGGCCAGGTGCTGGTGAACTTGGCCCGCTTCAGGCTAAAAAACGCCTTGACGTTGCGCACATTGGCGTCTTGGGTGAGCAGGCGCTGGGTGGTGGCCAGGTAGTCGGGCATGTCGCGCGCCTGGATGACGAGCACAAAGTCTGGCCCCGGCGACACGCGCCAGCACTGTTGCACCGCCGCGTCTGCCACGGCGCGGGCCTCAAAAGCGTCCAGGTGCTCGGCGCCCTGGCGGTCCAGCGTTACTTCCACCAGTGCGCTTAGACCAAGACCTTGCAGCGTGGCCAGCCGGTCGGCATTCAGCACCGCCACTTGGCGCTCAATCCAGCCTTCGTCTTGCAAGCGTTTGACGCGGCGCAGGCAGGTGGGCGGCGAAATGTGCAACAGTGCCGCCAGCGCCAGGTTGCTGCGCGAGGCGTCGTGCTGCAAGGCGTCGAGCAACTTCAGGTCGGTGGCATCTAAGAAATTTTGTTCCATAAATCAAGTGTTTAAGAACTTAAATTCGAAATTTCGAATTCAGTGAAATTTTACGACGATAAACGTATTATTTTTATCGAATAATTTTTCAACGCCCTGCCTATGATGCGCTCCATCACCCTGCAAGGAGCTTTTTATGTGTGGCATCGTCGGCGCCGTTTCTACCCGCAACATCGTTCCCATCCTGGTCCAAGGCCTGCAGCGCTTGGAATACCGGGGCTATGACTCCTGCGGTGTGGCGGTGCACGCCGCCAGTCTGGGCCAGCCCCAGGGCGGCCTGCGCCGCGCGCGCAGCACGGCCCGCGTGTCGGAGCTGATGGAGCAGGTGCAAACCGACCACATAGAAGGCGGCACCGGCATCGCCCACACCCGCTGGGCCACCCACGGCGCGCCAGCGGTGCACAACGCGCATCCGCACTTCAGCCACGGCCCCGGCGCGGCGGCGGATGCCAGCAGCGTGGCGCGCGTGGCGCTGGTGCACAACGGCATCATCGAAA
>CAIYQF010000237.1 GCA_903928325.1 uncultured beta proteobacterium
GAGAA
Organism: uncultured beta proteobacterium; assembly: GCA_903928325.1. GTDB lineage: Bacteria > Pseudomonadota > Gammaproteobacteria > Burkholderiales > Burkholderiaceae_C > Allorhodoferax. Next base: position 6 of record CAIYQF010000237.1, read on the forward strand.
CGGCTACGGCAAGCGCACCAGCATCACCGAATACACCCGCCACGGGCGCGGCACCAAGGGCATGATCGCCATCCAGCAAACCGAGCGCAACGGCCGCGTGGTCGCAGCCACGCTGGTACACGCGGACGACGAAATCATGCTGATCACCGACCGTGGCGTACTGGTGCGCACCCGCGTTTCTGAAATCCGCGAACTCGGCCGCGCCACCCAAGGCGTGACGCTGATCGGGCTGGACGAAGGCTCCAAGCTCAGCGGCTTGCAACGCATTGTGGAAAACGACGCCAACCCGTCCGAGGCCGCCGATGGCATCGAAGCGCCCGAAGGCGATGGCGCCGACAGCGACACGCCCACCGACGCCTGATCCAGGCCTGCTGCGTGACCCGACCCTATAACTTTTCGGCCGGTCCGGCCACCATGCCCGAAGAGGTGCTAGCCCAAGCCGCCAGCGAGATGCTGGACTGGCCTGACGCCAGCGGCAAGCGCTGCGGCATGGGCGTAATGGAGATGAGCCACCGGGGCAAAGAGTTCACGTCCATCTGCGCGCATGCGGAAGGCACGCTGCGCAGCCTGCTGGCGGTGCCCGCACACTTCAAGATTTTGTTCATGCAAGGCGGCGGCCTGGCTGAAAATGCCATTGTTCCGATGAACCTCAGCGCCCTGCGCGCGCAGCCAGGTGAGCGGGGCCACACGGACTTTGTGCTGACGGGTACTTGGAGCCAAAAGTCTTTGGCCGAGGCTGGAAAGTACAGCGACACCCACGTGGCTGCCAGCGCCCAGGCCTCGGGGTTCACCAATACCCCCGACCCGGCAAGCTGGCAAATCCGCCCCGGTGCGAGCTACGTGCACATGTGCAGCAACGAAACCATCCATGGCGTGGAATTCCAGACCCTGCCCGACCTGAAAGCGCTGGGGTCGGACGCCGCCTTGGTGGTCGATTTTTCCTCGCAAGTGGCCTCGCGCCCCGTGGACTGGAGCCGCGTCGGCCTGGCGTTTGGCGGCGCGCAGAAAAACCTGGGACCCGCCGGGTTGACGCTGGTGGTGGTGCGCGAAGACCTGCTGGGCCACGCCCTATCGGTTTGCCCCAGCGCCTTCAACTACCAAACCGTGGCCGACAACGGCTCCATGTACAACACGCCGCCCACCTATGCCATTTACATGGCCGGTTTGGTGTTTGACTGGTTGCAGCGCCAGGGCGGCATTGGGGCCATGGAGGCACAGAACATGGCCAAAGCACAGGCGCTCTACCACGCCATTGACACCTCTGGCTTGTACGTCAATCACGTACACCCCGACTGCCGCTCGCGCATGAACGTGCCCTTTTTCTTGCGCGTTGAGGCCTTGAACGCGGCGTTTTTGGCCGGTGCGTCCGCCGCTGGCCTGCTGCAACTCAAGGGCCACAAGTCCGTAGGCGGCATGCGCGCCAGCATTTACAACGCCATGCCGTTGGCGGGTGTGCACCTGCTGGTGGCCTACATGCAAGACTTCGAGCGGCGCCACGCTTGAGCCAAAGAACAAAGGGCACTTGATGACCAAAACACTGTCTGACCTTCGGGTACAAATCGACGCGCTAGACCTGGACTTGCTCGCGCTGCTCAACCGCCGCGCCGGTTTGGCGCACGAGGTGGGCGAACTCAAAAAAGGCGAAGGCTCGGTGGTGTTTCGCCCTGAGCGCGAAGCCCAAGTCATCGGCAATCTGCAGGAGGCCAATGCGCAAACCCGCAACTCTGGCACCCTCAAGCCCGAGAGCGTGGCCTTCATCTGGCGCGAAATCATGTCCGCCTGCCGCGCATTGGAAGCACCCCAGCGCGTGGCGTATCTGGGGCCTGCCGGCACTTTCAGTGAAGAAGCCGCGCTGCGCTTCTTTGGCTCCAGCATCACCCATGTGCCTTGCGGCAGTTTTGACGAAGTGTTTCAGGCCGCCACCGCGGGCTCGGCCGAATTTGGCGTGGTACCGGTAGAAAACAGCACCGAGGGCGTGGTCACCCGCTCGCTCGATTTGCTTCTGACCACGCCGCTGCACATCGTGGGCGAGATCAGCCTGATGGTGCGCCACCACCTGCTGCGCGCCAGCAACGCGCTGGACGGTATTGAAGTGGTGCTGGCCCACCCGCAGGCGCTGGCCCAGTGCCAGCAGTGGCTGACCACCCACCTGCCCCACGCCGAGCGGCGCGCGGTGTCTA
>CAIYQF010000238.1 GCA_903928325.1 uncultured beta proteobacterium
CATGGCCGACGCGCGCAGCTTCTCAGACGAACACATTCCGCTGCTGGAGCGCTGGACGCTCAAGAGCTATGCCGACTACCAAGCCGAATACGCCAAACGCAAGCACGTGGCCGACGTGGTGGACGCCGCCATCTGGTGCGCCGCGCAGTACGACTTAGACATCGACGCCCTGCAAGAAGAAGGCAAAGACGCCGATGCCGTCATCCGCACCGCCTTGCTGCTGGGTTTGAGCAAGCGCACCGAAATGCCAGACTGGCCCGCCTTTCACCAACTGATCACCGCGCTGCGCAAAAAATACGCCTCTGGCGGCCAGCTGCCGCCGCTCGCCGTGCCCAAGGGCCTGCCCGCGCCCTGGCAGCCAGCGGTCGAAACCCTGCTTCAGTCCGTGCTGGCCGACTGGCCGCGCACCATGGACGCCGCCGCCACACCCAAAAAGCTGTTCGCCCAAACACCCGCCTTTTTGGGCCGCTATTTTTGGCTGGACGACGCGCTGGCTGAAGTTGATGACTACGAGCGCAGCGTATCCGCCACCTGGGCCAAAACCACCGGCGGCCATGAAGACGAGGGCTCGCTGCTCACGCTGCTGCTGTGCGTGGCCGCTGGCAGCGCACCCAAAACGCTGCTCACCGAGAAAGCCGCCAGCACCCTGGTGCGCAAAATCCGCAAGTCCGGCCTGCAATCCGACGCCGCCGTGGCCTTTGTGCAAGACCACGCCCCGGCGCAGTTTCAGGCCGACTATGTGACCATGTGGCAGTCCTTCCTGGAAGAAGCCCTGCCCACCCTGCGCAGCGACGCCGATTACGCTCTGCACGACGCCCTGGCGCTGCTGCGGCGGGAGTGCAATGTGGCGGCTTGAGACGGTCGATGGACCTACTTGTCTGGCTGCGCCTCTTTGGCCGCTTGCGCTCAGCGCAAATGCTTGAACACCTTGGCCTGAAAACGCTCTGGAATGCTCGCCCGCCGGGGTCCGGGCACCAGGGTGCCAACGTCACCGGCTTGAACGGTACCGGGTCGGTCGACCGCCAAGTAGAAGCCGCACAAGCCGGTCTGCGCCATTTGCTTGGACGCATGGTTAAAGCCCATAGACGCGTTGAATTTGAAGCAGGGTTCGCGCGGCTGGGTCACGCGCAGGGCGCAGTCGGCAAATTCCAGCGTGTCGCCCACCCACACATCGGCCTCTAGCAGGCCTTGCAGGGTCAGGTTTTCGCCCAAGGAGCCGGGCAAGAGCGCGTCGTCAATGCCGCCCAAGCCCGCGTCCTGTCTCGCCTGGCGCCAATAGGCGTAGTGCTCGTGCGGGTAGGCGTAAACGGCTTTTTCCAGCCCGCCGTGCACCGACAAGTCGGCCTGTTCGTCCACTTCCAGCCCCAGCGCGCCCACGCGCACCGGCCCGGCTACTGCTGTCTTGTGCATGGCTGATGGCACCAGGCGGTCATTGATCATCACCCGGCGCACCTTGGCCGCTTGCACGCCTATGAGCTGAAATTGCATCTCTTTTCCTCTCACAAAGTGCGGGGCGCAATTACGCCGGTACGCGCGGCGTACTTGCTCAGGGCGTCCACTTTTTCCACCATCACGCTGGCGCTGCGCTGGCCGTAGACCTTGGCTTTGAGCCACACGCATTCAGCCTCCAGTGCCGCCTCGTCGACCAGGCGGGTGTGCCAAACACGCAGTTCGGCGTTCCAACGGTAGGCGCGAGCCTTGAGCAGGTCTTTGGCGTCAAAGGGCGCGCCCGTGGCTTGCAGCCGGAAGAACGGGGTTTGCGCACCGGCCAGCAAACGGGCCATGGCGGTAGTTTCGGGCGTCGCGGGCAAGGGCGCGGCCAGCACCGCCAGTAAGGCGTGACAGTCCATCTCGGCCCGGTGGGCGTCATAGAACAGGCCCAAACCCTGGGCCAGCGCTTCGAGCTTGCTGGAGCTACGGCCCTGTGCCTTCCAGTCCAGGTCGGCAAACGAACAGGCCCAGGCGAAGTTGCGAAACAGGGGCAAGCGCGCTTCGCAAAACGGGAGGTCGAAGCCGGCGTTGTGGGCAATTACCACGTCCACGTCGCGCATCAATGCGGCAATGCGCGCCTCGTCCAGGCGCTTGCCCGCCACGTCGGCGTCTGTAATGCCGGTGATCGCCATCGCCTCTTTGGGAATGGGCATGCCGGGGTCTTCCAGCTCGTCAAACACCTGCACGGACCCCACGGGCAAGCCGGTGGCCCGGTCCACGTCCACGCGCAGCAAGGCCAGTTCGATAATTTTGTCTTTGGCGTGGTCCAGACCGGTGGTTTCGGTGTCGAGCACCACCACGCGCACCAGGTCCTGGCCTTGGGCTGCGGGCCACAGCAGGCGTGGTTGCAAGCGACGCAGCACGCGGTAGTCCGGGTGGGCCTCCAGGGCTTGGGCCTGGGCTTCTAGGTCTTGCGGCACCCGGGCAGCGGTGCCGGGGTTGGGGGGAGAATCCAGCGAAGCAGCTACTTGGGCCGGAGCCCGGACCATTGCTTGGGGCGCTTGGGGCGCTTGGGTCCGCGCAGTTTTTGCGGGCCGTCCGGCGCGCGCCTTAGGGGCCGCAGGCGGCAGGGGCAGTTCGGGAAAAAGATCGGCGTTGGGGGATTCAGAAGTCAAAACGGCTACCTGGCGAGGTGAAAGAAAGAGTCGGGCCATAAGCCATGCAAGCGCCGCCCCGATAAGCTTGGATTATTGCCCCTATCATGGCACCACCACGGGCCGCAAGTGCCCCGCCACTAGACGCATCGCTAGCCACCATGAACGCATCCACACTCCCCACCGCCAAACCCCTGCGCCCCCTCAAAGGCGTGCGCATCGTTAGCCTGGCGCTCAATTTGCCAGGCCCGGCGGCGCTCATGCGCCTGCAAGCCATGGGCGCTACCTGCATCAAGCTGGAGCCGCCCGCCCCTGCCGCAGCCCCCACAGGCAGTTCGGGCGACCCCATGGGCCAGTACAACCCCCAGGCCTACGCCACCTTGCACCAGGGCGTCAAAACCCAGAGCGCGGACCTGAAAACCGCCGCTGGACAAAAAACGCTACACCGCGCGCTGGCCAAAGCCGATGTGCTAATCACCTCGTTTCGCCCCTCGGCCCTCAAAAAACTCGGCATCGACTGGGCCACGCTGCGCCACGCCTACCCCACCCTGTGCATGGTCGAAATCGTAGGCGCCCCCGGCGCGCGCGCCGAAGAACCCGGCCATGACCTGACCTATCTGGCCGAAGCGGGCCTGGTCCATGGCCTGGACCTGCCGCCCACGCTGTACGCCGACATGGGCGGCTCGCTGATGGCCAGCGAAGCGGTGTTGCAAGCGCGCTTGGCGCAGCGCACAAGCGGCAAAGGCGTGCGCCTGCAAGTGGCCTTGTCAGACGCCGCCCATTACCTGGCCATGCCCCGCACCTGGGGCCTGACCACGCCGGGTGCAGCCGTGGGTGGTGGCCACGCGGGTTACCGCGTGTACGCCTGCAAAAACGGCCGCGTGGCCGTGGCGGCGCTGGAGCCGCATTTCGCCAAATCGCTGTGCCAGCAAGCGGGGGTGGCGGACGCTAGCGTCAAGTCCATGATGGCGCCGTCCACCCATGCCGCCGTGGCGGCATTTTTGGCCCCCAAAACCCGTGCGCAGCTCGATGCGCTGGGTGTGAAGCACGATATTCCGCTGTTTACGCTGGCTGGCTAAACCGCTTACCTGCCTGACGCGGGCTTGGCCTTGCGCCCAGCCTGCACCTTGGCTCCAGTCTCGCGCGGCGGCAAGCCGGTGTGCTGGGTCAGCATGCGGCCTTTTTGCGGAACCGCAGCTTTGGCAACGGCCTTGCCCACCGGCGTGCTGTTCTTCTTGCGCGCAGACTGGTAGGCGCCGTCACCCAGGGGCTGGAAGGTGGGGATGAGGTGGTGTTTGCCATTGCCCAACAGATCGGCGCGGCCCATGGCTTTGAGCGCCTCGCGCAACAGCGGCCAGTTGTTGGGGTCGTGGTAGCGCAAAAAGGCCTTGTGCAGGCGGCGGCGCTTTTCGCCGCGCACCACGTCCACGGTTTTCTCGTCGCTTTCGGCGGCGCGGTGGATTTTGCGCAAGGTGTTGCGCCCGCTGTGGTACATGGCCGTGGCGGTGGCCATGGGGCTGGGGTAAAAGGTTTGCACCTGGTCAGCGCGAAAGCCGTTTTTCTTCAGCCACACGGCCAGGTTCATCATGTCTTCGTCGGTGGTGCCCGGGTGGGCGGCGATGAAGTAGGGAATCAAAAACTGCTTTTTGCCCGCCTCGGCGCTGAACTTATCAAACAGGGTTTTGAACTTGTCATACGAGCCAATGCCCGGCTTCATCATTTTGGACAGCGGGCCGGCCTCGGTGTGTTCGGGTGCGATCTTGAGGTAGCCGCCCACGTGGTGCTGCGCCAGCTCTTTGATGTATTCCGGGCTTTTGACGGCCAGGTCGTAGCGCAGGCCCGAGCCGATCAAAATCTTTTTGATGCCCTTGAGCGCGCGGCCCCGGCGGTACATCTTGATCAGCGGACCGTGGTCGGTAGTCAGGTTTTGGCACACGCCGGGGTAGACGCAGCTGGGTTTGCGGCAGGCCGCTTCAATCTCGGGGCTGCGGCAGCCCAGGCGGTACATATTGGCCGTGGGGCCGCCCAGGTCGGAAATGGTGCCGGTAAAGCCTTTGACCTTGTCGCGGATGTCTTCAATCTCTTTAATTACCGAGTCTTCCGAGCGGCTCTGGATGATGCGGCCCTCATGCTCGGTAATCGAACAAAACGTGCAGCCACCAAAACAGCCGCGCATGATGTTGACGCTAAAGCGGATCATCTCCCAGGCCGGGATTTTGGTGGCGCCGTCGTGGCTGCCGTTCTCGTCCGCGTAGCTGGGGTGCGGGCTGCGCGCGTAGGGCAGGTCAAACACCATGTCCATCTCGGCGGTGGTCAGCGGAATGGGCGGCGGCGTAATCCACACGTCGCGGGCGGTCACGCCTTCGCCGTGGGCTTGCACCAGGGCGCGCGCGTTGCCAGGGTTGGTTTCGAGGTGCAGCACGCGATTGGCGTGGGCGTAGAGCACCGGGTCGGCGCGCACTTGTTCGTAGCTGGGCAGGCGGATGACCGAGCGCTCCCGCGGTGGCACCTTGAGTTTAGCCTTGAGCGCGGGGTTGGCCACAAAAAGCATGGTTTGCGGCTGCGCGGGCAAGCTGGATGCTGCGGCGCTGGTCGAGCCCGACTTTTCAGCGGTCTGGGCCACTTGCTTGGCTTCGTCCTCTCGGGCGCAGGTGGCGCCGTTTTCGGCGGCCACTTCAGAGGTGGTGAGGTAAGGGTTCACGTGGGCTTCGACCCGGCCCGGCGCGTCCACACTGCTGGAATTGATCTCAAACCAGCCCTTGCCTGTTTCGTCATCCGGGCGGCGCACAAAGGCGGTGCCGCGCACGTCGGTGATGTTCTGGACGGGCTCTTTGGCGGCCAGGCGGTGGGCGATTTCCACAATCGCGCGTTCGGCGTTGCCGTACAGCAGCAAGTCGCACTTGGCGTCCACCACGATGGAGCGGCGCACTTTGTCGCTCCAGTAGTCGTAGTGGGCAATGCGGCGCAGGCTGCCTTCGATGCCGCCCAAAATCAGCGGCACGTCCTTGAAGGCTTCGCGGCAGCGCTGGCTGTAAACAATGGCGGCGCGGTCCGGTCGTTTGCCCGCCACGTCGCCCGGCGTGTAGGCGTCGTCACTGCGGATTTTGCGGTCCGCCGTATAGCGGTTGATCATCGAATCCATGTTGCCCGCGGTCACACCCCAAAACAGATTGGGCTTGCCCAAGGCCTTGAAGGCCTCGGCGCTGGTCCAGTCCGGCTGGGCGATGATGCCCACCCTGAATCCTTGGGCCTCCAACATGCGGCCAATCA
>CAIYQF010000239.1 GCA_903928325.1 uncultured beta proteobacterium
CGCCGGAGATGTTGCACCACCAGATGTCAAAGCTCGGGTCGGGCGCCCCCCCGCGTGGCAAGCGGCGAAATTGGTCGCTGCCCCAGATTTGCGTCTCGGGCGCCAGGGGCGAGCCGGTGGTGCCCAAGGCGCGCACGCGCGAGAGGTCGCCCAACTGCGCCAAATCCAACCCTGCTTTTTGGCAGTTGGCGTAAAACGCCGCGCCGGCGCCAAAAAAGGTGATGCCGGTCTCGGCGGCAAAGCGCCACAGCGTTCCCCAGTCGGGGCGGTCTTTGTCGGTGCCCGCCGGGTTGCCGTCATAGAGCACGCAGGTGGTGCCGTTGAGCAGGCCGCTGAGTTGGGCATTCCACATCACCCAGCCGGTGGAGCTGTACCAGTGAAAGCGCTCGCCTGCGCTGTTGGAGTGGTAGCTGCAGCCCACGTCGTTGTGCAAAATTTTGAGCGCCAGTGCGACGATCACCGTGCCGCCGTGGCCGTGGACTATGGGTTTGGGCAGGCCGGTGGTGCCACTGGAATACACAATCCACAGCGGATGGTCAAAGGGCAGCCACAGGGGCTCAAACGCCGCCACCGCAGCGTCGTCACGCGCCGTGGTCTGCGCCATGGGCGTGGAGTCGGGCACGCTGGCCGCGTCATCGCCAGGCTGGTGCAAGTTGTAGTGCACGATGAGGTGCTGCACGCTGGGCAGCGCCGCGCGCAGTTCTTGCACCACGGCACGGCGGTCCAGGTCACGCCCGCCGTAGCGCACGCCATCCACGGCGATCAGGATTTTGGGTTCGATCTGGCGAAAGCGGTCCAACACCGCTGCGGTGCCCATATCGGGCGCGCAAATGCTCCACACGCCGCCGAGCGACACGGTGGCCAAAAAGGTGACCATGGCCTCGGGGATATTGGGCAAATAAGCAGCCACCCGGTCGCCGGGCTCCAGGCCCTGGGCTTTGAGGTGCAGCGCCATGGACGCAACTTGGCGGCGCAACTCGGGCCAGGAAATTTCGCGGTGTTCGCCGCGCTCGTTGCGGCACACCAGCGCCGGGCAGGCAGCGGCGTGCGCCGCGTCTACATGGCGCAGCACCTGGTGGGCGTAATTGGTTTGCGCGCCGGGGACCCAGATGGCGCCTGGCATGGCGTTGTGCTGCAGCACCGCGCTGTGCGGCGTGGGCGAGCGCAGGTCAAAGTAGTCCCAAATGCTTTGCCAAAACGCATCCAGGTCGGTCACCGACCATTGCCACAGGGCGTTGTAGTCGGCAAAAGCCAGGCCCCGCTGGTTTTGCAGCCAGTCCTGGTAGAGGCTGATTTGCGGCAGGTGCGGGGCTGGGGACGGAGCGGTGGCGGGCATGGGGGGCGAAGTAGGGTTCATGGTGCTAAGCCTACCAGCCCGTGGTGCGTGCCTGGCTACCCGAAAACCCTGCAGCGCTGAGGGCCGCAAAGCCACGATGATGTGGCGCATTAGTTGCTAATAGGATGGATATGAATCTCAAAAATGGTGCAGACACGGCGGGCGCTTCCATTGGCGCACCTTTGCAGGGCGCGAGCGCCCTGCACACCGCCTACCAAAGCGGCCGGTTGCGGCCCTCGCAGGTGGTGGCGCAGGCCTTGGAAGATGCGCGCTTGGGCGAACCGGGCTTGTTTATGTGCCTAACAGAGCAGCGCGCCATGCGTGAGGCCCGTGCGAGCGACGCCCGCTGGGACACCGGGCAGCCCTTGGGTCCGCTCGATGGCGTGCCCGTGGTGTGGAAAGATTTGTTTGACGTGCAGGGCACGACCACGACCGCCGCTTCGGCCACCCGCCGCAATGCCGCACCGGCCGTGCAAGACGCTGTGGCGGTGCAGCGCATGGCAGCTTGCGGTTGCATCAGCCTGGGCAAGGTGGGGTTGACCGAATTTGCCTATTCCGGCTTGGGCTTGAACCCGCACTTTGGCACGCCCATCAACCGCGCCAGTGTGGACGGCCACCGGGCGCCCGGTGGCTCGTCCAGCGGTTCTGCGGTGGCGGTGGCGGCGCATATTGCCTGCATTGCCATGGGCACAGACACAGGGGGCTCGGTGCGGGTGCCTGCGGCGTTTAACGGCCTGGTGGGCTTCAAACCGTCGATTGGCCGCTTTGACAAGCGTGGCATCTTTCCGCTGTCCGAGACCCTGGACGTGCCCGGCCCGATCGCCAACACGGTGCAAGACTGCGCTTGGGTGGATGCGGCTCTGCGCGGTGCGGCTTTGCAGCCCTTGGTGGCTAGCGCGGTGGCTGCCCTGACTTTCGTTGTGCCCCGCAACCTGATGTTTGACGGCATTGAGCCCGAGGTGCAGTCCGCATTTGACCTGCTGCTTGAGCGCCTGCGCGGTGCCGGGGCGCAGATCCGGTTTGAGGCGTTTCCTGCATTTGATGAATTCACAGCATTGACCGCGCGCCACGGCACCATTGCGGCGGCCGAAGCGTATGTGTGGCACCAGGAACTGATGGACGGACCACTGGCCCAGGCGATTGACCGCCGTGTGCTGGCCAGGCTGGAACGCGGCAAGACCATGACTGCGCTGGACATACTGACATTGCAGGCGGCGCGCGCTCGTTTGGTGCAGCAATGCGCGCAACAACTGGGTGGGGCGTGGATGCTAAGCCCCACCGTGGTGCGTGTGGCGCCCTTGGTCGCGCCTTTAGACGCGGATGACGCGCTGTTTCACAGCACCAATTTGCGCACGCTGCAAAACACCTTACCGGGCAATTTTCTCGACCTGTGCGGCGTCAGTTTGCCCGTGGGAACCGGGGCCGCTGGCATGCCGGTGGGCGCATTGATCTCCGGGGCTGCTGGGCGGGAGGACGCTTTGTTGTCCGCCGCCGCCGGGGTGGAGCAGCTCTTGGGCGGGGCGGCGAAGGCGGCGTGAACGGGCGACGCGGTTTACCTATTTAGTTTTTTTAGGAGTTAACGGTATGGCAAAAGAGATTTTGTGTGGTTTTGGCGTCGACGTGGACGCAGTGGCCGGTTGGCTGGGCTCGTATGGCGGTGAGGATTCGCCCGATGACATTTCGCGCGGCCTGTTTGCGGGCGAGGTGGGGTCGCCGCGCCTGCTCAAGATGTTCGAGCGCATGGGCATCAAGACGACCTGGTTTATTCCTGGCCACTCGATTGAAACTTTTCCAGCGCAAATGAAGGCGGTGGCCTACGCCGGCCACGAGATTGGCATCCACGGTTATTCGCACGAAAACCCCATTGCCATGACTCCGGCGCAAGAAGAGGCGGTGCTGGACAAGTGCATTGCGCTGGTCGAGCAGCTCTCGGGCAAGCGCCCCACCGGCTATGTGGCGCCGTGGTGGGAATTTTCGAAAGTGACCAACGAGCTGCTGGTGAAAAAAGGCATCAAGTACGACCACTCGCTCATGCACAACGACTTTTCGCCTTACTACGTGCGTGTGGGCGACAGCTGGACGCCGATCGACTACGGCAAAAAGCCCGCCGAGTGGATGGTGCCCCTGCAACGCGGCAGCGAGACCGACCTGATCGAGATTCCGGCCAACTGGTATCTGGACGACCTGCCGCCCATGATGTTCATCAAAAAGTCGCCCAACAGCCACGGCTTTGTGAACCCGCGCGACATCGAACAAATGTGGCGCGACCAGTTTGACTGGGTCTACCGCGAGATGGATTACGCCGTGTTTCCCATCACCATCCACCCCGACGTGGCCGGGCGCCCCCAGGTGCTGCTGATGTTGGAGCGCTTGTTCGCCTACATCAATTCCCACCCTGGCGTGCGCTTTGTCACCATGGACGAAATGGCCAACGACTTCGCAGCGCGCCACCCTCGCGCCAAGGGCTAGGTTCGCCCGCCCATGTGCGGCGTTTGCGGCTCGCTGGGGGGTGAGGAACACTGGAGCAGCGGCGCGGGCCGCATCCAGGGTGACGAAGCGCCCACGCGCCGCGCGGAGCGGGCCAAACGCATACGGCTGATCAACCGGGTGCTGGCGGCCACCCGCGTCTCGGTCAGCGACTGGCAAGGGCGTTTTTACCTGGTAGCCGGCCCCACGGGCAAGCAGAAGGTGGTCGACAGCCTGCCCCATATCTGGCAGGCAGTGCAGGAGATGACGGGGCGCAGCTTGGACCCGCTGGCACCGCCCCAGGCGCTGGGCACTGGGCCATGAGCGCGCGCATTCCGGTCAATGTGCTAACCGGTTTTTTGGGCTCCGGCAAAACCAGCTTGCTCAACCGCCTGTTGCGCGACCCCTTGTTTCACAACTGCGCGGTGCTTATCAACGAATTTGGCGACATCGGCATCGACCACCATTTGGTGGACCGGATTGATGGCGACCTGGTGCTGCTGCAGTCGGGCTGCATTTGCTGCACCATCCGTGGCGACCTGGCCACGGCCATACGTGGTTTGTACGAGCGCCGCGAGCGGGGCGAGATTCCCGCGTTTGTGCGGCTGGTGATTGAGACCACCGGGCTGGCCGACCCGGTGCCCGTGCTCTCCACCGTGATGTATGACCGGGTGCTGCAGCACCACTTTCGCGTGGGCAATGTGGTCACTACGGTGGACGCCGTCAATGGCGCGGCCAATTTGGGCCAATATCCCGAATGCCAAAAGCAAGTGGCCGTGGCCGACCGGTTGGTGGTGACCAAGGCCGATATTGCCGATGCCAGTGGACTTGACGCTTTGCACGCACAACTGGCCCGAGTCAACCCCAGCGCGCCGTGCGTGGCGCTGGACCCGGTGCGCTTGGACGCACGTGCCATTTTGGGCGCGGACGTGTTTGATATTGCCAGCAAGACCGAGGAGGTGGCGCATTGGCTGCAATCCACCCGCCAGCGCAACTACCTGGCTTTGGCCGCGGACCCCAAGTCCGGTGCAGACGCCAATGTGCACCGCGATATCGTTTCCTTTGCCTTGGACTTGCCCGAGGCCCTGGACTGGACGGTGTTCAGCCTCTGGCTGTCCTTGCTGCTCCATGCCTACGGCGCGCAGGTTCTGCGCGTCAAGGGCTTGCTGAATGTGGAGTGTGCCGACGCCCCCGTGGTCGTACATGGTGTGCAACAACTGGTGCACCCGCCCAGCCATCTGGAGTGCTGGCCCAGCGCGGATCACCATTCGCGCCTGGTGTTTATCGTGCGTGGTTTAGAGCCCCTGCGCATCCAGGCGTCGATGGACCGGTACCTGCGCGACTACTGCTAGGCGCGTCGCCCAAGAGGTATGCCTCGGCATGGTGCATTTCTAAGGGTTGCGGAAAGTCTGCGCCAAGTGGGCGCACTAAACGTGGGCATATTCGTGTTCGCGGCGTTTGGCGTGCGCATGCTTGTGTGCAAAACCAGTGCAAATTGTTTACAACATTTGGCACACAGTTTGCATAGAAATCTTGCATGAATGCAACGCCTCATCCACTCACCGCAGCCATTGAATTGGTAGGGCTGACCAAGCGCTTTGGCCCTGGGGTAAAGCCTGCGGTAGACAATATCAACCTTCGGATTGCCAGTGGAAGCTATTGCTGCCTGCTGGGGCCTTCGGGCTGCGGCAAGAGCACCACCTTGCGCATGGTGGCCGGTCACGAAACCGTGAGCGAGGGCGATATTTTGTTGGACAACCGCAACATCACCGACCTGCCTGCTGCTGCACGGGGGACGGCGATGATGTTCCAAAGCTTTGCCTTGTTTCCGCATTTGAGTGCGCTGGACAACGTGGCGTTCAGTCTCAAGATGAAGGGCGTGGCCAAGGCGCAGCGCCTAGAGCAAGCGCGCAGCTTGCTGGACCGCGTGGCCATGGGCCATTTGGCCGATCGCAAGCCCGGTGAGTTGTCCGGTGGGCAGCAGCAGCGCGTGGCCCTGGCGCGTGCGCTCATCACCCAACCTCGGGTTTTGCTATTGGACGAGCCATTGTCTGCGCTAGACCCGTTTTTACGTATTCAGATGCGTGCCGAATTACGCCGCTGGCAAAAAGAGTTGGGTCTGACTTTTATCCATGTGACCCACTCTCAAGAGGAAGCCATGGCCTTGGCTGACACCATGGTGGTGATGAATCATGGGGTCATTGAGCAAACCGGCGCGCCCCATGAAATCTACAACCGCCCGGCCAACGAGTTCGTTGCGCGATTCATGGGTGGACACAACGTGATCGACACCGTTGGGGGCAAAGTGGGTGTACGTACCGACCATATTGCGCTCTCGCCCCTGAACGGCGCCGACGCTGAAGCTGGGCACGCCCAGGCCGCAGTGGTGTCGGATGTGGAATACCAAGGCACCTATGTAC
>CAIYQF010000240.1 GCA_903928325.1 uncultured beta proteobacterium
CTCATGGGTTTGCGGGTGCAAAAACACCGGAAAATCCCGCCCCACCGGCACAAAGCCTTGCGCCACCATTTGCTCGGGCGTGGCGCCCACCACCACCCAGTCGCGGTCTTGCACCGGCAGGCCGAGCAAATGGTCGCGCACAGCGCCGCCAACTAGGTAGGTTTGCATGCGGGCCTTTGGCGCCAATCAGCGGTGCAGCCGCAACGGCTCTTCAAAGTCCAGAAAGTCGTGCTCGGCCAGCGCGCCGTCCACCCATGCCTTGACACCGGGCAAGGCGCATACACGCTCCACGTACGCTTTGATGGCGTCCGGCACCGGCAGGACGTAGGTTTTGATGCGCATACACACCGGAGCGAAATAGGCGTCGGCAATGCTGAAGTCGCCAAACAGCATGGGCCCGCCGTGCGCTTGCAGCAAGTCGCTCCACATGTGCACCAGTCGCTCCACATCGGCACGCACGGCGGGTTTGTCGCGCCAGATCAGCGCGCCTTGCTCGGGCAAATGGGCCTCAATGTTCATCGGGCAATTTCCGCGCAGGCCCATGAAGCCGGAGTGCATTTCGGCGCAAATGCTGCGCGCATGCGCCCGCGCGGCTGCGTCGCGCGGCCACAGGTGTTTGTCGGGAAACATCTCGTTCAGGGTTTCGGCAATCGCCAGCGTGTCCCACACGGCTTGTGCGCCACTCTGCAGCACCGGCACCTTTCCTGCCGGGCTGATTTGGCCCAACGTGTGCTTGAACTGCGACTCGGGCGTGAAGGCGTCAAAGCGCACCATCACCTCTTCAAAGGCGATGCCCGCCTGCGTCATCAGCACCCATGGGCGCATGGACCAGGACGAGTAGTTTTTGTTACCGACATACAGCTTGAGCATCTGGCAACTCCTTGTAAAAAATGGCGCTCCCTCAGGGCAAATCAAGCCCGAGTTCGGGCGTGGCAGCATCCACCGGCCCCACGCTACCCAGACGCGTTTTGATGGACTGCGGCTGACCGCTGAGCACCGCAGCGTACAGGGTGGTGTTGGACAGCACTTTTTTGACGTAGTCGCGGGTTTCGTTGAACGGGATATTTTCTGCCCAGATCGCAGCCTCCAGGGTCGGTTCACCGCTGGGTGGGCGCCATTGCCGGGCGCGGCTGGGGCCTGCGTTGTAGGCCGCTGCTGCCAGCGGCATAGAGCCACCAAAACTGTCGAGCACCAGCTTAAGGTAGCCGGTCCCGATGGCGATATTGGTATCGCGCTCATTGAGCTTGGCGGGCGTGAAGTCACCCATACCGATTTTCTTGGCGGTCCACTTGGCCGTGGCTGGCATTACCTGCATCAAACCGGCCGCGCCCACGCCCGATTTGGCGTCCATGATGAAGCGGCTCTCCTGGCGGATCAGGCCATACACATAGGCCGGATCGAGACCTATGCTTTGGGCGCGGGCCGTTACCGCTGCTTTGAAGGGCATGGGAAAGCGTTGCTCCATGTCAATAAAGCCCTTGGTGCGCTCGCTGGTGTTGATGCAGCGGTCCCACACTTCGGCGTGGCAGGCCAGGTCGGCAGCGGCGAGCAGGCTGCGGTCGTCCATGCCGCCTTTGGCGTGCAGGTTGATGCTGTAGTTCCACTCGCGCACACCCTCACTTCGCAA
>CAIYQF010000241.1 GCA_903928325.1 uncultured beta proteobacterium
CCACTGGCGCAGCACTTCGGCGTAGGGCCGGGGGTCCACCGCCTCGTCGGTGGCAATGCCGGCGCGTTCGTCGCTGGTGATGTTGCGAATGCAGTTGCCGCTGGTCTGGATGCCGTGCAGATTCACGCTGGCCAGCAAGTCCATCACGTCGGCGCTTTTGTCTAGCGGAATCCAGTTGAATTGCACGTTGTGCCGGGTCGTGAAGTGGCCGTAGTTGGTGGTCAGCTTGGGCGCCGGGCCGTTGCCAATCTGGTCTTGGGTGCTTTGGGCGTGCGCCAGCAGCGCGGGGCTGGGGGTGTCAAAGTCTTGGGCGATCTGCGCCAGCACGCGCAGTTGCGCGCTGTTGAGTTCGCCATAAGGCACGGCCACGCGCAGCATGGGCGCATAGCGCTGCACATACCAGCCGTTTTGCAGGCGCAGGGGCCGGAACTCGTCGTCGCCCAAGGTGCCCGCCTGGTTGCGGGTCAGCTGGTCGCGGTACTGCGCAGCGCGGGCGTGGACAAACTGGCGGTCAAAGTCGGTGTATTGGTACATGCGGGGGCGGGGTAAAAATGGTGTCGAACGGGTTGCGCGGTGCTTGCACACGCGGCTTTCACCACTCAGCGTGCAGCGAATGTAGGCGCTGGCGCTTATATTGAAAACTACATTTTTGCTATTTCTTTATATGCAATATTCGCACATTAAGCCAAGTTTGGCGCGGCGACCTGGGCCACTTGCGCGCCGATAGGGATGGGCCATTGCATGTCTACGTTCACACACAAGCGCCCAGCCAGGCGCTCATCAAGGTGCTTTCGATCAGCGCTTTGCATTCAGGCGATTGCACCTGAATGCAGACCTGCGTGTCAGGCACCTCGGGGCCCCAGCCGGTCTGCGGGTAGTGGATGTCTTTGCGCCGCAGCATGGTCTGGCCCTGCGCCAGACCGTCCAAGGCTACGCGCACGCGGCCGGTCTCGGTGCTGAATAACTCGGGGTTGGTCAGTGCCACAAAGGCCAGCACATCGTGGCCAAAGCAGCCGTGGATGGCCGCCACATCCGGGTAGAGGTTGCTGTAAAAATTGGCATAAAACGCCACCGCGTGGTGCAGCGTGTCGGTGGCCTGGTGCTGGTGGTGCCTGGCAATCTGCGCAAACTGACTCACAGGCAAGATCACCTGGTGTGTCACGTCCAGCCCCACCATGGTGAGATCAAAGCCTGCCGTGAAAACCGCATCGGCGGCGTGCGGATCGTTCCAAATATTAGCCTCGGCCACGGGTGACACATTGCCCGGCTCCAGCACCGCGCCGCCCATGGTGACCACTTTGCGCAGCAAGCGTGGCAACTGCGGCTCAACGGCCAGCGCCAGAGCCAGGTTGCCCAAGGGGCCGACGGCGACCACCGTGATTTCGCCGGGGTGCTGCCGCGCCATGTCGACGATGAACTGGGCCGAGGTGCGCGCATCTAGCTTGTTGTTGGTGACCACCCGCCGCGGCAAGTTGCCCAGGCCGTCGGCGCCGTGGATGTGCTGGGGCGGCGCCTCACCGCGTTTGACCAGCGGCGCGGCCACGCCCTGAGTGACCGGGATCTCGCCGCGCCCGGCAAGGGCCAGCAAATACAAGGCGTTGCAGGCGGCTTGCGCCACGGTGACGTTGCCAAAGGTGGTGGTGACGCCCAGCACCTTTATGTCAGGATGGGCCAGCGCGTAGTACAGGGCCATGGCGTCGTCGACGCCGGGGTCGGTGTCGTAAATCACGCGGTGGGGGGCGGGGTGGGTCATCGTGGGTATCAGGGTTCAGTGGCGAGAGAACGGGCTAGGGCAGGGTGCGGATGGACGGCGCCTAAGGTAAACCGGCGAACTGGCGCAGCGCAAGCAAGGATTGGGCCTCATTCGCTTGCGATGCTTGGATTAAGAACGCCGCCACATCGGCGGCGTATGGCACGCTGCTCTGCGCGCCCATCTGGGTGCACGTCAGGGCAGCGGCGGCGCTGGCCTGGCGCAGTGCGTGGGCCATGGTGTGTTGGCCTGCCAGCGCCGCCACCAGGGTGCCGCAAAAGGTATCGCCTGCGCCTGTGGTGTCTACCACCGGCACTTGAAAGCTGGCTTGCGCATGGAACGCATTGCCTTCGCGCGCCACACAACCGCGTGCGCCCAGGGTTACCACCACAGCGGGGCAGGGCAGGCAAGCTAGGCAATCCAACACGCTGCCACCGTCGCCGGCCAGCGCACGCAACTCGCCTTCGTTGAGCACCAGCAGGTCCACGGCAGCCAGCAGTTCCTGTCCCAGCGTTTGCGCGGGCGCTGCGTTAAGCACCACCCGCACGTCCGCCGCTTTCGCCGCGTGCGCATAGGCGGCAACGGTGGGCAGCGGAATTTCGAGTTGCATCAACAGGTGGCTAAAGCCTTGCAGGGGCGGCAGGTGCTCTGCCTGCAAGCAGGCGTTGGCGCCGGGCGCCACGGTGATGGCGTTTTCGCCGTGCTCATCCACGCAGATAAAGGCAGTGCCGGTTGGCACGCCAATGGGGTGCAAGGTGTGCAGGGTGACGCCCGCGCCGCGCAGCGATGCCTCAATGGGCGCGGCAAAAGCGTCCTTGCCCAGCGCCAGCAGCATGTGCGTGGCCACGCCCCCAGCACGCGCGCAGGCCAACGCCTGGTTGGCGCCCTTGCCCCCGGCGAAGGTCTGCAAGCCGCCACCCAGCACGGTTTCGCCGGGCGCGGGAATGTGCGGCGCTCGCACCACGAAGTCCAAATTGGCTGAACCGGCCACCAGCACCATGGGATTTTCCTTGTCATATCAATACGGCTTGTCAGGCGGCGCCGAACAAGTGTAGTTTGTAGCCCTTCAGGCGCCACGCCGAGCGGTACGCTGCGCGTCCAACAGCCTTGCCAGGCGTGCGGGCATGGGCAGGGGCTCGCCGCCTATGCGCGCTGCCAGCAGTTCGGCGCACAGTGCAGCCAGCGTCAAGCCGCGTGCGCCCATGGCCGCACTGATCCACAGGCTGGCGTCGGGTTCGGTTTGCACTGCGCCCACCAGGGGCAATCGGTCGTGGCTGACGCAACGCTGGCTCTGCCAGAGCTGCACCTGGCCTGCTTCGAACTGTGGCGCCAGCGTGGCGGCTGTATCCGGCAACAGCCGCGCCAGACGGGCCAGGTTGGCGTGGTGCTGGGCCTGTGGGACTGGCGTGGGGGCGCAATCAAAACCCGCACCTGCAAGCCACATGGCCCTTTGCGCCAGCGGAATCGACGGCAAAAAATTGCCCTTGCCTTGCACCGGCTGCGCGGGCAAACCGGGCCAGCCAGCGCTTGCGCCCATGCTGACGGCGCCGTAGCGTGGGTGCAGGCGCGCCAATGCCTGGGTCAGTGCGGGTGTGGGCGCGGGGGCTGGCTTGGCCGGGCCAGGGTTGCCCAACAAGCGTGTGACGTCAAGCGCGTTGGCCAATACCACCAGTTCGCTGCGGGCCAGTTCCTTTCCATGCGCGTCGCTGCAAACCCAGTGTTCGTCCTGGCGCTCCAGCTTTTGCACGCGGGCCTGCCCCTTGAAGCTGATTCCGGGAGTGGCTAGCCAAGCGCGCACCATGGCGGTGGGTTGCAGCCAAAACGCCTCGGGCAAGTGGCGCGGCTCGCCCGCCTGGTCGTTTGGTTCGTCTGGCACCTGGTACAGCCAGGCGCCACTGGGCGCCCAATCTCGGCCCTGCACCAGCAGCGCCTGGGCGTGCTGGCGCATCAGCGTGCAGCCGATTCGCGTGAGCTGCGACACCGGTCCGTCGTCGGCGCTGTGTACCGGGCTGACCAAGCCCGCTGGCAGACCCGATGCACCCAAGGCCGGATGGTCATGCGCATCCAAAACTTGCACCCGCCAGCCCCGTAGCGCCAGCGCCCGCGCTACGCTGGCGCCGCTGATGCCCGCC
>CAIYQF010000242.1 GCA_903928325.1 uncultured beta proteobacterium
AGGACGACGCGTTTATCCCCGTTATCAGCCCCATCGGCTTTGGCGAAAACAACGAGAGCTACAACATCAATGCCGACGTAGTCGCCGCCAAGCTGGCCACCGTGCTGAACGCCGAAAAACTCTTGATGCTGACCAATATCAGCGGCGTGCTCAACAAGGCCGGCGAGTTGCTCACCGAACTCAGCGCGCGCCAAATCGACGCCCTGTTTGCCGACGGCACCATCTCCGGCGGCATGCTGCCCAAGATCAGCGGCGCGCTTGACGCCGCCAAAAGCGGCGTCAAGGCGGTGCACATCGTCGACGGTCGCGTGCCCCATGTGCTGCTGCTGGAAATCCTGACCGACCAGGCTTTTGGCACCATGATCAGGTCGTCATAAGCATCCGCTCCGTTGCCTTGTGGGCGTCGCCTGTGCGCCACTTGGTGGGGTGGCTGGATTTAAATGGTGCAAAATAGCACGGTCGTTCTATTTTTGTGCCCCGCCTTGATGTCCCAGTCTGTTTTTGCTGATTCCGTGCTTCCCTTCGCCGAGCCAGAGCGTGGCGGTGGCCGCTCCATCCCCAAAGGCCAGCAAACCAAGCAGGCCATCGTGCACGCGGCCGTCACCTTGAGCACCCAAGTGGGCCTGGAAGGTCTGAGTATCGGCAACTTGGCCGAACTGATGCACATGAGCAAGTCGGGGGTGTTCGCCCACTTTGGCTCGCGCGAAGAACTGCAAATATCCGTCATTCGCGAGTATTTCGCCACCTTTGAGCAGGAAGTTTTTTACCCGGCGCTGCAGTCGCCCAAAGGCCTGCCCCGGCTGCGCGCCTTGTTTGGCAACTGGATGAAGCGCGTGGCCGTCGAAATCCAGTCTGGCTGCATCTTTATCAGTGGCGCGGTGGAGTTTGATGACCGTCCCGGTCCGGTGCGTGAGGCCCTGGCCCATTCAGTGCAAACCTGGCTGCAAGCGCTGTACCGTGCGGTGGTACTGGCCAAAGACTGCGGCCACCTGAGTGCCGATGCTGACGAACAGCAGGTCGCCTTTGAGATTCATGCCCTGATATTGGCCCTGCACTACGAGGCCCGGTTCCTGAAGAACCCGGGCTCGCTGGCGCGGGCCAACCGGGGTTTTGACGACATCCTGGCCCGCTACGGCGTACCCGGTGCGCCTGATTCTTCCGCTTAGTTTTTCCCCTTTACATAGTCATTTCAAGGAGTTTTCTTCATGCCCAGCTATACCCCGCCTTTGCGCGACATGCAGTTTGTGATGCACGAGTTGTTGCACATCGTGGACGACTTGCACCACATTCCCAAGCACGCTGACATGGATGCCGACACCATCAACGCGGTGCTTGAAGAAGGCGGCAAGTTCGCCAGCGAGGTGCTGTTTCCTTTGAATATCAGCGGCGACGCCGAGGGCTGCGTGCTCGACCCCAAGACGCACAGCGTTACCACCCCCAAGGGCTTCAAGGACGCCTACGCCCAGTACGTGGCCGGCGGATGGGCGGCGCTGGGCTGCGACCCAGCCTATGGCGGCCAGGGTCTGCCACTGATCGTCAACCAGATGTTTTACGAGATGCTCAACAGCGCCAACCAGGCCTGGACCATGTACCCCGGCCTCACCCACGGCGCCTATGCCGCGCTGGCCACCCACGGCACCGACGAACAAAAAGCCACCTACTTGCACAAAATGACCAGCGGCCATTGGACCGGCACCATGTGCCTGACCGAGCCGCATTGCGGCACCGACCTGGGCCTGATGCGCACCAAGGCCGAGCTGCAGAGCGACGGTAGCTACCGCATCACCGGCAACAAAATCTTCATCAGCGCCGGTGAGCACGACATGAGCGAAAACATCGTCCACCTGGTG
>CAIYQF010000243.1 GCA_903928325.1 uncultured beta proteobacterium
CCTTGGTGGCCTTCAAAAACGCGGCACACAAAAGCATGGGCGCCTCCAAGCCCACGCGCAGCGCGTTGGCGATATCGGCACTAGCTCCGTCGCGCAGTGGCGTGAGCGCCCCAATGACGCCCGCGTTGTTAATCAGGCTGGCACTGGCCACCGCAGCGGGGTCCCAGGCCGCGAGCCAAGCGGCGAGGCGCTGGGCCACGGGCGCGGCGTCGGCCAAGTCGGCGCTCCATTGCTCCAAGGTTGCGCGGCGTTCTTGCGCCAGCGCCGCCAGATCGGCGCTGGCGTGGCGTGAAATGCAAAGCAAATGCGCGCCGTTCTGTAGCAGTTGCTCGGCCATGGCATGGCCCATGCCGCGCGAGGCGCCGGTCAAAATCGTGAGTGAATGGGGGGTCATAGCGGTGTCTCGAAGCGAGGGAAAAAAGGTGGGTGGGAGTGCTGGCGCCGCCAGCCCGGCCATTCTGACAGCCGCCCGAGCCCGGTTTTAGGCGCCGGGGTCATCCGTCACAATCGACGCATGGCCCTTAAATCAACCATCTTCAAAGCCCATCTGCAAATCGCAGACATAGACCACAGCTACTACGCCGACCACCCCATGATGCTGGCGCGCCATCCCAGCGAGACCGATGAGCGCATGATGGTGCGCCTGGTTGCCCTGGCTCTGCACGCGCACGAGTTGCAAACCGTGTGCGGCGGCGACGGCACGCTGGCCTTTGGCGCTGGCCTGTCGGACGTCGACGAGCCCGACATCTGGCTGCGCGACTTCACCGGCCAAATCAAACTCTGGATGGAAGTGGGCCAGCCCGAGGACAAACCACTCATCAAAGCCTGCGGCAAGGCCGATCAGGTGGTTTTGTACTGCTTTAACCACGCTGCCGAGGTGTGGTGGCGCACCATGGAAGCCAAACTCAGCCGCCCTAAAAACCTGCGCGTCTACCGCATTCCCACTCTCGCGTCCCAAGCGCTGATCCCTTTGGCCCAGCGCAGCATGCAGTTGCAAGCCACGGTGCAAGAGGGCGCCTTGACGATCAGCGACGACCGAAACACGGTGGAGATCGAGCCGGTTCGCTGGAAGTAAGCCCGTATCGGGCGGTCAGTCCTGCACCGCTTCCACAAAAAACTTCACCCGCCGCACGCCGTTCCACTCATCTGCGTCCAGGCGAAAGGCCATGGTGACTTTGGCGGGCAGGGGCTCGGTGTGGCCGAACCAGATGGCGTCTACCGGTTCGCCCTGGTGCTTGAGTTTGAGAGACAGGTGTTTTTCACCCACCAGGCGCTGCGAGATGACTTCCACCTCTTCGCTGAAAGTGGGGGCGGCAAAGCCTTGGCCCCAGACGGCTTGGTGCAGGGTGTCAACCAGGTCGACACGGCGGTAGGCGGGCAAGAGCGGGCCGTCGGTGGCCAGGCGGCGTTGCAAGGTGGCTGCGTCCAGCCACTCGTGGGCGACTTCGATCAGGCCTTGCTCGAAGGTGTCCAAATGCTCTTCGGCAATGGTGCAGCCCGCCGCCATGGCGTGGCCGCCAAAGCGAAGCAGCACGCCGGGGTAGCGCTTGGCCACCAGGTCCAGCGCGTCGCGCAGGTGAAAGCCGGGAATGGAGCGGCCCGAGCCCTTGAGTTCATGCTCTTTGCCCGGCGCCTGGCTGGCGGCAAACACAAACGTGGGGCGGTGCAGCTTGTCCTTGATGCGCGAGGCCACGATGCCGACCACGCCTTCGTGGAAATCGGGGTCAAACACGCAAATCGCCGGGGGCGGCTCGTCGCCTTCGTCAAACAGCGACTCGGCCACCATCATGGCCTGTTCGCGCATATCGCCCTCAATCACCCGGCGCTCGCGGTTAATGCCGTCCAGGGTGCGCGCCAGCTCGTCGGCGCGCGCCGGGTCGTCCGTCAGCAGACATTCAATGCCCAGCGTCATGTCCGACAAGCGCCCGGCGGCGTTGATGCGCGGCCCCAGGGCAAAA
>CAIYQF010000244.1 GCA_903928325.1 uncultured beta proteobacterium
CCGCGTGGCTTCGTAGTCAGGGCCGGGGTTTCCCAGGCCGACCAAAAGCTTGATCATGGTGCGTGTGGTTTGGGGCCACCCCCAGTACTAAGGAGCGGCATCTCTAAGCCATGGTAGACGAAATGCCTTCTCGAAAAAAAAAGGCCCACCAAGGTGGGCCGTTTGCAAGACCAAGCGCAGGGCTTACTTCTTGCCTTTGCCTTTGACAGGCGCGACAACCGGCGCTTCCACCACTTCGGCCACGGGTGCAACCACCGACACGATGACGGGGTTTTCGCGGCCACGGATCACGGCAGTAACACCATGGGGCAGGGTCAGGTCCTTGGCGTGCAAGGAGGTTCCTTTCTTCAGGTCGCTCAGATCCACAGCGATGAATTCGGGCAGGTTCGCAGGCAAGCAAGCCACTTCCAGGTCGGTGACAACGTGGGTGATCAGGCAGGCGTCCAGTTTGAACGCAGGAGAATTTTCTTCGCCGCTGAAGTGCAATGGCACTTTCATGTGCAGCGTGGTGTTGGCGTCCACGCGCTGGAAGTCGATGTGCAAAATCAATTGCTTGAAGGGGTGCATTTGCACGTTGCGCAGCAGCACTTTGCTTTCCACGCCGTTCAACTCCATGTCCAGGATGGACGCATGGAAGGCTTCCTTCTTGATGGCGTGCCACAAGGCGTTGTGATCGAGTTCAATATTCAAGGGTTCGGCGGAACCACCATAGACGATGCCAGGTGTACGACCGGTGATGCGGAGACGGCGGCTCGCACCCGTGCCCTGCTTAGCGCGCTCAAAAGCGACAAATTTCATAACTTACTCCAAAAAGAGTCCACCGCGACCAGTGTGACTCCGGTTTAACAAAGGCGCTGAAAACCAAGCCAGTTGCGCAGCGCCCGCTTTTTGCCCAGATCAGAACAAATTGTCCTGGTCTGAGAACAAACTCATGACCGACTCACCTTTGGCGATGCGCTGAATGGTCTCCGCGATCAGCGGCGCCACCGTGAGTTGGCGAATTTTCTTGCAGCCCGCCGCAGCGGCACTCAAGGGAATCGTGTTGGTCACCACCACTTCGTCCAGTGCGTCACCTTGCGAGATGCGCTCAATGGCCGGGCCAGAAAAAATGGGGTGTGTGCAATAGGCGTAGACTTTTTTGGCACCGCGCATTTTCAGCACCTCTGCTGCTTTGACCAGGGTGCCTGCGGTGTCAATCATGTCGTCCATGACCACGCAGTTGCGCCCCTCGATCTCGCCGATCACATGCATGACTTCGCTGACATTGGCTTTGGGCCGCCGCTTGTCGATGATGGCAAGGTCGCAATTGAGCTGCTTGGCCAGGGCCCTCGCACGCACCACGCCACCCACATCGGGCGAAACGACGATCAGGTCGTCGTAATTCTTTTGCCGCAAATCACCCAGTAAAACGGGCGATGCGTAGATGTTATCCACCGGAATATCAAAAAATCCCTGGATCTGGTCGGCATGCAAATCCATCGTCAACACGCGCGATACACCGGCGGCTTGGAGCATATTGGCCACTACTTTGGCGGTAATGGGCACACGCGTGGAACGCGGCCGACGGTCTTGCCGTGCGTAGCCAAAGTAGGGAATGACGGCGCTGATGCGTTCGGCTGATGCGCGCTTGAGCGCGTCGACCATGATCAGCAACTCCATCAGGTTTTCATTGGTTGGTGCGCAGGTGCTTTGCACCACAAAAACGTCGCGGGCGCGCACGTTTTGGTTGATCTCGACATTGACCTCGCCATCAGAGAAGCGCCCGACCGTGGCGGCCCCCAAGCTAATCCCCAGATCGCGGGCAATGTCTGCCGCCATGCCCGGATTGGCATTTCCCGTAAAAACCATGAAATCGGGATGGTAGGGTTCCTGCATGAGGGGATCCAGAGCTAGTAGGTTTACGGTCACAAATAAAATTTGGCAGGGGAAGAAGGATTCGAACCTTCGCAATTTTTGGAATCATTTTCAAATTTACAGATTTAGGATTGGCGCTCCGTGCCGCCTCCTTCCAACCCGAGATCGCTCAACTAGCCGGTGTTCGTGTGAGTCGTGTCCGAAATATTGGCTGGGCATTTGCCG
>CAIYQF010000245.1 GCA_903928325.1 uncultured beta proteobacterium
CTCGATCATGCGGTCGGTCAGGGCGCGGATGGTCTCACCGTTTTCCACAGCACGGCGGATGATCTTGTCGTCAATGTCGGTGATGTTTCGCACATAGCTCACCCGCAGGCCACTGGCTTTGAGCCAGCGCTGCACCACATCAAACGCGAGCATCGAGCGTGCGTGCCCCAGGTGGCAAACGTCATAGACCGTCATTCCGCAAACGTACATGCGCACCTTGCCAGCCTCGATCGGTGTGAACCGCTCCAATCGCCCAGATAAGGTGTTGTAAATACGCAAACTCATGAAAATCCAGCCCCTCCGCTACAATGGGCCCCAGTATATCGGCGGCATTTTCCTTGCCAATTCACCCAATAATGATTGCAATATGAAGCCCAAAAGTTCTTGCTTTGAATTTGCACGCTTGCTTTGTCTTTGCGCAGCGATGGCCGCTGGCGCGGCGCTGGCAGATGAATACAGCGACGTGGCGCAATTGACCAGGGACGGAAAGTTTTCCGACGCAATGGCCAAAGCTGACAGTTTTTTGTCAGGCAAGCCGCGTGACCCGCAAATGCGTTTCCTCAAGGGTATAGCCCAGCGCGATGCCGGTCGAACGGCCGATGCGATCAGCACCTTCACACGCCTGAGCGAAGACTTTCCCGAACTGCCCGAGCCCTACAACAATTTGGGGGTTTTGTACGCAGACCAAAACCAGATCGACAAAGCGCGTGCCGCTTTGGAGATGGCCATTCGCACCAATCCAAGCTATTCGACCGCCCATGAAAATCTGGGTGATGTCTACGCCAAACTCTCCAGCGCGGCCTACAGCAAAGCGTTGCAAATCGACGGCAGCAGCAACGCGGTGAGCCCCAAGCTGGCGCTAATCCGGCAAATTTTGGCGCCCAACGCTGCCAAGGCGGCCGCTATCGCGCCCGTGGCGCCCCTCAAAGGCACAGCGCTGGTGCCACCGGCTGCTCCTGTGCCGCCCGCTGCGGCACCAGAAGCACCATCAAAAGCCGCCGCCCCACAACCCAAACCAGCACCTGAGCCCACAGCCGCGCCTGCCGCGGCACCCAAGCCAGCTCCTGACTCCGCCGCTGCAAAAGAAGCCGAAACTGCGGTGCAAAACTGGGTGAGCGCTTGGTCGGCCAAAGACGTCAAAACCTACCTTGGTGCCTACGCAAAAGAGTTCACGCCTGCAGGCAAGCTCAGCCGCAGCGAGTGGGAAAGCGAGCGACGCAGCCGCATTGAAGGCAAGGCCAAGATCGCCGTACGCATCGAGGGCCTGCAAATCGTGGTTGATGGCAGCAAAGCAACCGCCAAATTCCGCCAAGACTACCGCGCCAATGGCATCGCCATTTCAAGTCGCAAGACACTTGAAATGGTGAAGCACGGTGACGGCTGGAAAATCGTTCGCGAGTCGGTCGGTGCATAAACCGCTAGCGGGTCGCACCTCGGATATCGCGCTGCTGGGGCGCAGTTTCCTGCAAAGCGCCAGGGTGGCGTGGTTGCTGGCCGCAGGTCTTGCAGCGGCCCCATGTCTGAATGCGGCCACAACCCAGGCAGCGGCATCCATACCCGGATTGAGCGCGTTAGACGGTCAATCCGAAGCCCGTTTGCTCGACATTTACCGGCTGATGGCCCACGGCGACAGCCGTGACGCATTGACCAAGGCTGAGAAGTTAGTTCGCGACCAGCCCAATTTCCAGTTGGCCCAACTGGTCTACGGCGACTTGTTGGCAGCGCGCACCCGCACGCTGCAATCCTTGGGCGATATTCCGGAGGCCTCGGCCCGAGCGGGCGCTCCAGCGCTGCTGGACCTCAAGGAGGAGTCGCTGCGGCGTGTCACCGCGCTCAACGACCGCCCGGCGCCGGGAACTGTTCCATCCCAATTTTTGAAAATCGCCCCCCAAACGCACCATGCCATTGCAATTGATGCGTCGCGTTCACGTCTGTACTTGTTTGAAAACACAGCGGCAGGCCTACAACTCAAAAGCGACTACTACGTGTCCGTTGGCAAAGCCGGCACACTCAAGAGCCAGGAGGGCGATCAGCGCACACCGCTGGGGATTTATTTCATCACCAGCAACTTGGACACCAAGGTGCTCAATGACTTTTACGGAGCCGGCGCCCTGCCCCTGAACTACCCCAATATGCTAGACCAGCGGCGCGGCAAGTCGGGCAGCGGCATCTGGTTGCACGGCACGCCGCCCCAGCAATACGCCCGGGCGCCGCGATCGACCGACGGCTGTCTGGTGTTGTCCAATCCCGACATCCTGAACATCATCCACAGTGTCGCGGTGCGCAACACGCCGGTGGTGGTGGCCGCACAGTTGGTATGGAAACCGATGAAACAGCTCGATGACCCGGCGCGGTCTTTTCAATCCACACTCAATGCTTGGCGAAGCAGCAAAGTTTCGGGCGACTTGAAAAAAATGCTGGCGTTTTACACGCCGGATTTTTCCAGCGCAGGAAAGTCGCTGAACCAGTACACGCCCTTGTTGAAATCCGAATTGAAGGCCTTGAAAGGTCGGGATTTGGAACTCAAGGATGTTTCTTACCTGCAGTGGACCGATTCTGCCGAGACCATGGTGGTGAGCTTCGGCGAGGTTGCCAAAGGGCAGCGAACCGGAACCCACAAGCGCCAGTATTGGATTCGCACCAACAAAGAGTGGAAGATTTTTTTTGAAGGAGTGCATTGATGCGTTTAACTCAAGCCCCCTGGGCACGCTGGGGCGCGCTCCTGCTCTGGGCAGGCGGCTTGGCGGCACTGCCAGCAGCCTATGCCGAACCGGCACCCCGCGTGAAAGTACAAACCAGCCAAGGCGACTTTGTGCTGGAGTTGCAACCGGAAAAAGCACCAAAAACCGTAGAGAACTTCCTGCACTACGTGGCCGACAAACACTATGACGGAACCATTTTTCACCGGGTCATCGACGGCTTTATGGTGCAAGGCGGAGGATTTACGGCCAACATGGCGCAAAAACCGACGCGCAGCCCCATAGCACTGGAGGCCAGCAACGGCCTTAAAAATGACCGGGGAACCATCGCCATGGCGCGCACTGGCAACCCGCATTCAGCAACCTCGCAGTTTTTCATCAATGTATCCAACAACGATGGCCTCAACGCGCCGCAGCCAGATGGCTATGGCTACGCCGTGTTTGGCAAAGTGGTCAGTGGCATGGAAACCATCGACAAAATTCGTACCGTCGCCGTGGGCAACCAAGGCGGCTTTCAAAACGTTCCCCTGACACCCGTCACCATCAACGCCATCAACCTGGTCAAATTACCATGAGCAACCCAAAAGTCGAACTCCATATTGCTGATTACGGCGTCATTACGGTCGAACTTGACCAGGAAAACGCCCCCTTGTCGACGGCCAATTTTTTGCAATACGTCAGCGATGGCCACTACGACAACACCATCTTTCACCGCGTGATCCCTGGTTTCATGGTCCAAGGCGGTGGCATGGAACCCGGCATGGGCCAGAAAAAGACGGCAAAGCCCATTGAGAACGAGGCAAGCAATGGCTTGAAAAATGCACCCTACACGCTGGCCATGGCGCGTACCAGCGACCCGCATTCGGCCACGGCGCAGTTTTTCATCAACGTAGCGGACAATGCATTCCTCAACCATACAGCGCCGTCCTCCCAGGGCTGGGGCTATGCGGTGTTTGGCAAAGTGGTCGAGGGCAAAGATGTGGTGGACAAAATCAAGGCGGTTGAAACGGGCCGAAAAGGATTTCACGACGATGTGCCCAAAGTCGACGTCGTGATTAGCAAGGCGGTTGCAATCTAGCCCCTTGCGCCCCGGTCCGGTGGACACCATGGAACTGATTGCACCACCGCATTGGCGCTATGTTGACTTTATTTCGGACTTGCACATCGACGCGCAAACGCCACTGACCCTGGCTACCCTGCGCCGGTACCTCGAATCCACCCCGGCACAAGCCGTGTGCGTGCTCGGCGATTTGTTCGAGGTGTGGGTCGGCGATGACACGCTCGGCAGCGATGGCGCTGTTGAAGCCACCGTGGCCGATCTGTTCTACCAGGCTTCCAAGCGCCTGGCCGTCTACATCATGTGCGGGAACCGCGATTTTCTAATGGGCTCGGGCCTGCTGCGGGCATGTGGCGCGCAGCGGCTTGGGGACCCCTGCCTGTTGGTGGCGGGTACGCAGCGTTGGCTGCTCACCCATGGCGACGCGCTGTGCCTGGCCGACACCGACTATCTGGCCTTTCGACAGCGCGTTAGGAGCGAACCTTGGCAAACTGCATTTTTAGCCCAGACTTTGGCGCAGCGCCAATCGGCAGCCCACGCAATGCGCACACAGAGCGAGGCGAAAAAGCGGCAACAGGCGCAGTCGCACGTGGAATGGATAGACCTCGATGCGTCTGCCTGTCTTGCGGCCTTGCAGCACGCCAATGCCAAGCACATGGTTCACGGCCACACCCACCAACCGGCCCAACACGACTTGGGAGGCGGTCACAGCCGGTGGGTGCTGAGCGACTGGGACCTGCATGCGACGCCACCGCGCGCGCAGGCGCTGAGGCTGTCGGTCGACACGGGGGGGGTTGAACGCGTCGACGCCCTACGCCCCTTTTCCCCTAGCGCTTAAGCAAAGCCTTCAGGCAGTTTTGCAAGCGACGTGCGTCCTCTGGGGCATAGGGCGCCGACAGTGCAATTGCCACATCGTGGCCCCACGTCTGGTCCGGAGCCGGATCGTTGCGCCGGGTCAAGAGTTGCAACTGCATCGCGCGCCTGGCATCCAAATGATCGGCTGGGGTTGGGACTTGCGCCGCCATTTCCAGCCGCAGCACCGCCTCGGACGGCGTGGTGCGGTGGGCAGGCAAGGCGCCACTGAGTGCGCTTGTCCAAGCATTGCGGGTGGCCGCGTTGACCTGGTTGCCCAGTTCCTGAACGCTGGGAACCGTCGCGCTATCACGGCTTTGCCATGCACCCATGAGTTGGGTCAGTGCTTCGCCGTGCGCTTGCGCTGCGAGCTTGCGCAGAGCCATCTGCGCACTTTCGAGAGCATCGCGCTGGGCACGAAAGGCAGCGTCACCCAAGCGCGGCGGGGCGTTGCGCGGATCGAAGCGCTCTCCCCGCGCATCACCGACACCAAAGCTACGGCCTTCGCCACGCGCATCGGGTCGGGGACGGTTGTCCATTCCAGGGCGCGCGTCGCGCCCTGCGCGGCCTGCGTCCTTGCGGTCACCCCATTTTCCCGGGCGACCTGCGTCGGCTGCGGGCGCGTCGCGCTTAATACCGGGGCGGTCATCGCCGCGCATGGCAACGACGCGCTTGGGCGCCGGTTTGGGCGCGGGCAAGCCGTCGGCGACGACCTCGCGGGCAGGCACGCTGTGCTCGGTTTCGACCGGAGCTTCAGTCTGCCCAGCGTCGCCATCGTGCTGCCCATGGGCATCCTCCTCACCCGTGGCAGCTTCGGCAGCTGGGCTTTCAACAGCGGCTGCCTCCACCGAAGCGGCACCAGCCTGGGCGACAGAATCCGCCACCGCCTGGACCTGCGCCTCTTGGGCACCTGCGGCCGTCACATGAGCTTGCGCCTGGGCTTGACCTTGCAAAGCAGCCTCCAAAGCGGCTATTGCGCTGCGAATCACCTGCGCGTTACCACCCGCGTTGGCCGCTTGCAGTGCCTTGGCGGCATCCAAGACCACGCGATCGCGCTGGCCCAGCGAGGCTTCGGCCTTTTCGCGCTCCACGGTTTTGCGGTTGAATGCGTCGTCAATCGGCTTGCGAAAGGCGTCCCACAGCTTTTGCTCCTGGCGGCGGTCTATAGGCACTTGGTGTGCTTGCGCCTGCCAGCGCTGCTGCAGGGCGCGAACGGCGTCAATGCGCAGCACGGGCGCCTCGCCCAGCACCTTGGCTTCTTCAATCATGGCGCGGCGCAGTTCCAGGCTTTGCGCCTGCAAGGCTTCCAGCGGCGCGGCGGCGGCTGATATGGCGGCTTTCCACAGGGGTTGCAGTTCTGCAAACGCCTTTTCGCCCAAATGGCCGGCATCACGCCAGCGGTCGCTAAACTGGTGCAGGATGCGGCTAAAACCTTTCCAATCGCCGTCGCGCGCCGTGCGGTTTTCTTCGGCCCATGCGTTGAGCTCGGCAATCAAGGCCAGGCGCTGGCTGCGGTGTTCCACGGCGTCGGCTTTGAGTTTTTCGAGCCAAGCTTCGACCACTTTGTGGGCCTCGTTGCAGGCTTCGTCAAAGCGTTTCCACATCGCGTGGTTGGGCACGCCGCCTTGGTCCGTTTGTTTCCATTGCTCGCGCATGGCGCGCAGGGTTTCCTGCATTTTTCGGCCACCCAGCGCCTGGCCTTCGGGGCGTTTGAGCAGGCCTTCGGCCTTGATCAACAGCTCTTCGCGCAATTGGTCGGCGCGCCAGCGCTGCCAGCCCTCGAGTTCGCCAGCCGCAGCCAGGGCGGCCTGCACCTGGTTCTCCAGCTTGTGGTCAATGACTTTGCCAAATTCTTTGACGGCTTGGCGCAAGGCGTTGGCGGCCCCAGCGCTGGCCTTGCCGTGGCCCTCACTGGTTTGAACCTCGAGTTGGGCCAGCACTTCGCGGACCTTGGTGTTGGCCGCCTCGCGGACTTGCGGATCTACCTGCGCCTTGGGCGTCTTGGGGCTGGGTAAAGCAGCGTTGCGCTGTGCGCGCAGTTCCTCGGCCCAAACGCCCACGCCCGGCAAGGGTGCGCTGGCGTCTTGCGCTGCCGCCACCGCCTGCCGCAGTGCCTGTTCAAACGCGTCCCAAACCACCAGCAACTGGGCGCGCGAGGCGTCCAGCATGGCTGTGAATTTGAGGTCGGTGCTAGGCCAACTGGCGTGTGACACCAGCAGCGCCGCCTGCGCCTGCCACTGCGCAACGTCAACGCCCAGGGCCTCGGACACCGCCTGCGCCTCGCGCCAGGCTTTGGTGGACATCACTTCAATGCGCTGGGCCAGCAGCAC
>CAIYQF010000246.1 GCA_903928325.1 uncultured beta proteobacterium
CGCCTTGCAGGCCCGGGAAGATGGCGCTATTGATGGCTTTCTCGTGCTCAGCCTTCATCAAAATAATGCCGCCGCGCGGGCCGCGCAAGCTTTTGTGGGTGGTCGAAGTCACCACATCAGCGTGGGGCACCGGGTTGGGGTAGACGCCCGCAGCAATCAAACCGGCGTAATGCGCCATGTCCACCAAGAAAATGGCGCCTACGTCTTTGGCCACTTTGGCAAAACGCGCAAAGTCGATGCGCAGGGAATAGGCGCTGGCTCCGGCAATGATCAGCTTGGGCTTGCTCTCATGGGCTTTGCGCTCCATGGCCTCGTAGTCGATGGCCTCGTTGGCATCGAGCCCGTAGGACACCACGTTGAACCATTTGCCGCTCATATTGAGCGGCATGCCGTGCGTCAAATGGCCGCCTTCGGCCAAACTCATGCCCATGATGGTGTCGCCTGGCTTCAAAAAAGCCAAAAACACCGCTTCATTGGCGGACGCGCCGCAATGCGGCTGCACGTTGGCGGCATCGGCGCCAAAAATTTGCTTCACACGGTCAATCGCCAGTTGCTCGGCCACATCGACGTTTTCGCAGCCGCCGTAGTAGCGCTTGCCGGGATAGCCTTCGGCGTATTTGTTGGTCAGCTGGCTGCCTTGGGCGGCCATGACGGCGGGTGAGGCGTAGTTTTCGCTGGCGATCAGCTCAATGTGGTGTTCCTGACGGGCGTTTTCGGCCACGATGGCGGCCCACAATTCGGGGTCGGTTTGTTCTACAAGAATGCTGCGGTCGTACATGCAAGGGTCCTGGGTAGTTATGAATTGGGGCGGGCGGCACGTGGGACGGTACAGCGTACGGTCCCACTTCCATCCCGTTTGCCCATGCTGGGGGCTTGGCGCCATGGGCTTTCTTGACTGGTTTGCTGGACGGCGCCTTGGATGCCTTAATTCTATTTCAGCGCTGGCGCAGCATCTTTGCCAAACAGCGGCAGCGAATGGCCTGCTTACGCCTTGTCTGGACCGGACGTACGCACTGCGGCCGTGGTGCCCACAGGCACGGGGCGACCTTGGGCTACCGCCTGCAGACGCGCATATTCGGCCAGTACCTTGGCAGAATAGCCCCCATCGTCTTCCATGTTGGCCGCGCCTACATAGAGTTTGAGGCCTGCCTCCAGGGAACCGGCGCGTGCAATGCATTCTTGCAACACCTTGACGCCGACCCGCATATTGGCAACGGGGTCAAAGGCGGCGAGTTTGCCGCCGAAGCGCTCGTACTTTTCACCGTGCACCTGGGTCATGACCTGCATCAGCCCTTGGGCACCGACCGGGCTTTGGGCAAACGGGTTAAAGCCCGACTCCACGGCCACCACTGCGAGAATCAGGGTCGGGTCTAGCTTGTTGCGGGCGCCGGACTCAAAGGCTTCCACTACCAGAGCACTGAGCGGCTCGGGTGCGATGTTGTACTTTTTGGCCAGCCAGAAGGCCAGCGCGGCCTGCGGTTTGGGCAAGTCTTTGGGGTTAATGGCCGTCACGCGGTCGGTGGCTTTGCCTGACACCAGGCCCGACAACGACTCCTGGCGTTCCTGCAGCCATCCCATCAACTGCAGCTCGCCGGCCTGGCGCATGTCGGGCTGCGTAGACAGCATGACGGCGCCAAACATCACCACCAGTCCCAGCAGTGCAAAACCATTGTGGGTAATTTGAAAAAAGCCATCGACGATGTCCTTGGCCATGGTGGCCAGAGAGGCTTGAATGCGCTTGGCTGTTGTCACGTGTTTCCTTGAAAGAGGGGTCTCAGGCACCCGGACTGCCGCGCCCTATCTGTCGGGGCAAACGGACCTGGTGTTCCGTTGGCAGAGCTTCACATTGCGTCGCAGTGGCAGCGACTCGGTGCCCACAAAAGCCACGTACGGGGTGCGCGGCACCGCTTTTACTAGATTTCTTCATGGGTCTGGGGAATTTTAAAAGTCTTTTATATTCCAAGTCAATTATATAAAACAATTTCATTATTCGGTAATCCCGCTTGTTTCTTGTTGCGAAATCCTGAAAACGGGTGCACATCGGGTGCTCCTAAGGCTGGTTTGACCGAGAAATTTTGGATTCTTCCCTAATTCGCGGCGAAAATACTCCCCTGTCATTTTTGCTTCTCCTCCAATCAAAGGCTCCACGTGCCGTCGACTTCCGTAAACAAAACTTCCGATTTAGCCCAGCTGGACAAAATTACCGGTGGCGCCTTCAGCGCTGCCACCGCCGGCGAACGTGCCAGCCGTGTTCGGGAGTGGCTTCTTAGCAACCCGGGCAATGATTTGCTGGCCGACGTATACCGTGAACTCAGCAGCCGCGACAAGGGTGCAGCCAAGCTGCTGCGAGAGCGCCTGGATGACGCCAAGCGCGCCAAGCTGCAGGAGTCGATGGCGGCGGAATGGGCGGCCAAAGCCGAAGGTTTGTTGGGCCTGGCCAAACTCAATATTGCCGACGCCATGGCTTGGCAGCGCGATGCGGCCAAAGCCGGGGCGCCGCTGAGCAAAGAGCCGCTGGCAGGCCTGAAGCTGCAGATTGCCGAGTGCGTGCGCGTCATCGAAGACCTGCAACACCAA
>CAIYQF010000247.1 GCA_903928325.1 uncultured beta proteobacterium
TGGCTATCGCCGTCGCTTCGACACTGGCTGGCTCTGCATTCGCACAAACCGCTCCTTCGGTGACCTTGTATGGTCGCTTGGATGTGGCGGTCGAAAGCGCAAACGACGGTGCCTTGACCCGCACCATGCTGCAAAATTACAGCTCACGCTTTGGCATCAAGGGCGACCGTAGCTTTGGCAGCGACCTGAGCGGCATTTTCCAAGTGGAAAGCATGTTTTCCCCAGAAGACAACAAAGCACAAAACATCGCTACCAATGCAGGTTACCTGGCAAGCCGCAACACCTTCGTCGGATTGAAGAGCAATTCCAAGGGAACGTTCTTGCTCGGCCTGTATGACACGCCTTTGAAGTCTTTGGATGGTGGCGGCCTGGCATCCACCCTGTGGGCTGAGGGCGACGCCATGGAAGTGATCATCCACGGCAAGGGCACCAAGGCAGCCAGTTCCACCTACTTTGACAACGTTCACACGCGCCAACCCAACAACCTCGTATACATCAGCCCCAAATTTGCCAATACCGTCGCAAAGCTGTCGTACTCGCCTGATGAAGCGCAATCCACGACCACCAACCAGCCCCTGTATAGCGCATCCGTGGAATGGAATGACGGCACCTACAACTTCGGCCTGGCTACGCAAAGCAAGGCGGTGTCAGACAAGACGTTCGCCATGTCCGCTAACAAGTTGACCATGGGCGCCAACATGGGCGCGTTCTCTGCAGGTCTGGCATTCAGCGTCTTGAATAACAACGCTGCAACCGCTGCAAATAGCCAACAGACCAACAATTACTTGGTCACTCTGGGCTATGTCGCGGGCGACCTGACCTACAAGTTCAACTACGGCAGTTCCAGCGAATCCAAGTCCGGCGCCGCGGACGACTTGACTATGACGTCGGTGGAAGTGGGCTACGCTTTGGACAAACAAACCACCGTGTACACCAACTACGCCCAAATCATGAACAACAGCAAAGGCAAGGGCACGTTCACCGCAGCGGATAACTTCCCAGCCACTACCGTGGCTGGCAACGACCCCACCGCCCTGTCTTTCGGTATCCGCTACAACTTCTGATAGCCGCCGGTTAGACCGGCACCACAAGTGGCCTCTCGTTTCAGGGGCCGCTGGGTAGTTTTTTCATGTTTCCAAGGTATTTACGGCCACTCGCAAGCGTGGCCGTTTTTTTTGGTCAAAACGAAGGTTTGCCCTGGCCACGGTAGCCCCAAGCCGGGTTCAATCCACCCATTTCTGCAAAAACTGCGCCGTGCCCACGGCGGCGTTGAGTTGGTATTGCGCGAAACCGATGCGCGCATACAGGCGCTGCGCGCTGGCATTACCCGCCAACACCTCCAAAGTCAGCTTGCAAGCGCCGCGCTCTTGCGCCATGGTCTGCACCAACTCCAACATGCGCTCTGCCACGCGCTGTCCCCGGTAGTCTGGCACCACCACCACGTCGTGCACATTGACCAAAGGCTTGCAGGCAAAGGTAGAAAACCCCTCAAAGCAATTGACCAAGCCCAGTGGTTTTTTTTCGTCCGCAGCTTCAAAGGCCAACACGCTAAACGCCTGGGGACGCGCCGCCAGGCAGGCGGCTAGCTTGTGTTTGGCAAAGTCGCTCAGCGGCTCGCCGCCGCCCATGGGGTCGCGGGAATAGGCGTCCAGTAGTTCGACCAGCACCTTGGCATGGTGCGGATTGGCGTAGTCGGCGCGGCATATATGCACCCCCGCATCCATCGCTCCGCTTGCTACTTTCTCAGCCCAGGCGGTTCGGTTTGGCGATTGCGCGCTCATTTCAATGTGTCCGCAATCCGCTGTGCGCAGCGAAGGGCCTGCGCGGGGTCACGCGCCTCCACCATCACGCGCACCAGGGGCTCGGTGCCGCTGGCGCGTATCAGCACCCGGCCGCTGTGCCCCAGCTCTTGTTCCACCGCCAGCGTTTGCTCTTTAAGTGCCGCATTGGCCTGCCAATCGGTACCCGGGCGCAGGCGCACATTGAGCAGGGTTTGCGGAAACAGCGTCACGCCTGCCAGCAAGTCGGCCATGCTTTTGCCCGCACGCACGCAGGCCTGCAACACCTGAAGCGCAGAAATCAGGCCGTCGCCGGTGGTGTGCTTGTCCAGCGCCAGCAGGTGGCCCGAGCCTTCGCCGCCCAAAATCCAGCCGCGCGCCTCCATGGCCTCCAGCACGTAGCGGTCGCCCACCTTGGCGCGCACCAGTTCCACGCCCCGGTCTTTCAGCGCCAGTTCAATGGCCATATTCGTCATCAGGGTGCCCACCACGCCCGGCAGTGCCTCGCCCCGGCCCAGGCGCTCGTCGGCCATCAGGTAGAGCAGCTCGTCACCG
The DNA here is from genome assembly GCA_903928325.1 of uncultured beta proteobacterium. GTDB lineage: Bacteria > Pseudomonadota > Gammaproteobacteria > Burkholderiales > Burkholderiaceae_C > Allorhodoferax. Next base: position 2,334 of record CAIYQF010000247.1, read on the forward strand.
TTGTACAGGCGGCCTTGGGCGTCCACCATTTGCAGGCGGTCGGCGTCGCCATCCAGCGCCACGCCAAAGTTGGCCTTGTGCTCTTTGACTGCGGCCACCAAGGCCTCGGGGTGGGTGGCGCCCACCATGTGGTTGATATTCAGGCCGTCGGGGGCGCAGCCAATGGCGATCACGTCGGCGCCCAATTCATGAAAAACCTTGGGTGCAATTTGGTAGGCCGCGCCGTGGGCAGCGTCGACCACAACCTTTAGGCCCCTGAGCGTCAGGTCGTTGGAAAACGTGCCTTTACAAAACTCAATATATCGCCCGGCCGCATCACCCAAGCGTCGCGCCTTGCCCAGTCCCGCCGACTGCGCCCATTGGGGCGCTTGCTGCAGCGCGGTCTCCACCTCCAGCTCCCAGACCTCCGGCAGCTTGGTGCCCTGGGCGCTGAAGAATTTGATGCCGTTGTCCTCAAACGCGTTGTGGCTGGCGCTGATCACCACACCCAGGGATGCGCGCTGCGCGCGCGTCAAATATGCCACCCCCGGCGTGGGCAAGGGCCCCAGCAACACCACGTCCACACCTGCCGAGTTAAAGCCACTCTCCAAAGCGCTTTCCAGCATATAGCCCGAAATGCGCGTGTCCTTGCCGATCAAGACCAGCGGGCGGACCTCGGTTTTACGCAGCACCTGCCCGACCGCATGGGCTAAGCGAAGCACAAAGTCTGGTGTGATGGGCGCCTGCCCTACTGTGCCACGGATGCCGTCGGTGCCAAAGTATTCGCGTTTCATAGTCCCATCTCCGCTTATTCGTTTTAAGTTGCTGCTTGCATGGCCGAGAGTACGCCCAAGGCCTGAACCGTGGCTTTCACGTCGTGCACCCGCACAATGCAGGCACCGTTTTGAACCGCCAGCACCGCCGCCACCGCGCTGGCAAGCACCCGGTCGTCAGCCGCAGCGCCTGTGACCGCGCCCAAAGACGACTTGCGCGACCACCCCGCCAGCAGGGCAAACCCGGTCTCCAGCAAAACCGCTTGCTGCGCCAGCAGGCTGAAATTTTGCGCCACCGTCTTGCCAAAGCCGATTCCAGGGTCGATGCAAATGCGCGCCTTGCCCACCCCCTGCGCTACCAAAGCCTGCGCCGCATGCGCCAGAAAGTCGCGCACCGGCGCTACAACATCGCCCTCCATGGGCGACACTTGCATGGTTTGCGGGTTGCCGTGCATATGCATCAGGCACACGCCGCATCCGGGGTGCGCTGCCACGACGTCACGGCCCGAAAGTCCGTCCTCCGAGCTCACCCAGCGCAGCGCCCAAATGTCGTTGATGATGTCTGCGCCCAGGTCAAGTGCCGACTGCATCACGCCAGGCTTGTAGGTATCCACCGACACCGGCACACCCAGCGTCACAGCCATGCGCAAAACGGGTAGCAGGCGATCGAGCTCTTGCTCCTGCGGCAGGGGCTGGGCGCCAGGGCGGGTGGACTCTGCCCCAAGGTCCAATATATGGGCTCCCGCTTTGATCAAAGCCTCACAGTGCGCCAGCGCGGCCCGGGTGCCGGCGTAGTGGCCACCGTCGGAAAACGAGTCTGGGGTGATATTGACAATGCCCATAACCTGGGGGCGCGCCAAATCAATCAGGTAGCGGCTGGTTTGCCAGTGGGGCACAGGGAAAGCCCTCGAATGGGAGTGGGTCGCACGCCTGGGACCCCAGGACGCCCCGGCTGCAAGCCTTAGGCAGCCGTGGCGGCCGGCTCGGGGGTGACTGTGGCTGTCGGCGTTCCGCCGTCGCCAGGGCCCGAACTGGGTGCGCGCGGCGACCAGTCCTTGGGCGGACGCGGCTCCTTGCCCGCCATGATGTCATCCAATTGGTCGCTGTCGATGGTTTCCCATTCCAACAAGGCCTTGGCCATGGCGTGAATCTTGTCCTGGTTGTCCTCGATCAGGGTTCGCGCCTGCAAGTACTGCTGGTCGATGATGCGCCGTACCTCGGAATCGACCTTTTGCATGGTCTGCTCGCTCATGGTAGTGGTTTTGGTGACCGATCGGCCCAAAAACACCTCGCCCTCGTTCTCTGCGTACACCATGGGGCCCAACGCGTCGGTCATGCCATAGCGGGTGACCATGTCGCGGGCGATCGAGGTGGCGCGCTCAAAGTCGTTGCTGGCGCCGGTAGTCATTTGCTTCATGAACACCTCTTCGGCAATACGGCCACCAAACAGCATACTGATCTGGTTGAGCATGTACTCGCTGTCGTAGGAATAGCGGTCTTGTGCGGGCAGGCTCATGGTCACGCCTAGGGCGCGGCCACGGGGGATGATGGTCACTTTGTGCACCGGATCGTACTTGGGCAGCATCTTGCCAATCAAAGCGTGGCCGGACTCATGGTAGGCGGTGTTGCGGCGCTCGCCTTCGGGCATGACCATGCTCTTGCGCTCAGGGCCCATCAGGATTTTGTCCTTGGCCTTCTCAAAGTCTTGCATTTCCACCAGTCGGGCATTGCGACGCGCAGCCATCAAAGCCGCTTCATTGCACAGATTGGCCAAGTCGGCGCCGCTCATACCAGGTGTCCCGCGGGCAATCACGCCAGGATTCATATCTTGGCCAATTGGAATTTTGCGCATGTGCACAGCCAAGATTTGCTCACGGCCGCGAATGTCGGGCAAGGTGACATACACCTGACGGTCAAAGCGACCTGGGCGCAATAAGGCGGCATCCAAGATGTCGGGACGGTTGGTGGCAGCCACCACGATCACACCCAAATTGGTTTCAAAGCCGTCCATCTCGACCAGCATCTGATTGAGCGTTTGTTCGCGTTCATCGTTGCCGCCGCCAAGGCCAGCACCACGCTGACGACCCACGGCATCAATCTCGTCGACGAAAA
>CAIYQF010000248.1 GCA_903928325.1 uncultured beta proteobacterium
GCCAGGGGCAGCGCGCGCCGCTGCATGGTCAGGTTCAGGCCGATGTTGCCGCTCTGCGTTATCAGCGCCACGCCGCGCCCCACGCGCTGGCCACCGTGCTGGTCGGGCCACAGGGCCACGCCGTCCAGGTAATTGAGCATGCCGTAGCAATTGGGGCCAAGCAAGGCCATGTCGCCCGCGTTGTGGACTAGCTGGTGCTGCAGCGCCAGACCCTCGCCACCTACTTCGGCAAAGCCCGAGGCGTAGCAAATCACGCCGCCTGCGCCGCGCGCGGCCAACTGGCCCACGATGGCCACAGTGGCCTCGCGTGGCACGGCCACAAAGCTGGCGTCGGGCGCCTGGGGCAGCGCGGCCACGTCGGGGTAGCAGGCAATACCTTCGACCATGGCCCGCGTAGGGTGCACCGGCCACAAGTCACCGGCAAATCCGAGCTTGCGGCATTGGCGAATGGCCTCGGCGGCAGCGTTGCCGCCGAACACCGCAATGTGCCGGGGCGAAAACAGGCGTTGCAACTGGGCGCGACTGGCGCCGTCTTGATCGTCGTGGTCCGCAGGCGCGGCCGGGGCTGTGGGCGCGCTCACGCCCCGTGCACGCGCAGCATGGCACGCGAGATGATGTGGCGCTGGATCTCGCTGGTGCCGTCCCAGATGCGCTCCACCCGGGCGTCGCGCCAGTAGCGCTCGATGGGCAGCTGGTTCATCAGGCCCATGCCGCCAAAGATTTGCAGCGCGTTGTCGGTCACCCGCGCAAGCGCCTCTGAGGCAAACAGCTTGGCCATGGCGGCGTCCGAATCGGTCATGGTGCCTTGGTCGCACTTCCAGGCGGCTTGCAGCGTCAACAGTTCGGCGGCAGCCAGCTCGGTGGCCATGTCGGCCAGCTTGAATCCTGTTCCCTGGAACTTGCCAATCGGCTGGCCAAATTGCTTGCGCGTGGCGGCCCACTCGGTGGCCATTTCCATCACCCGCTGGCCCCGGCCCACGCTGGTGGCGGCCACCGTCAGGCGCGTGGCGCCCAGCCACTCGCCCATCAAATCAAAACCCTTGCCCTCTTCGCCCAGGCGCTTGTAGGCGGGCACGCGGCAGTCGGTAAAAAACAGCTCACACTGGTGGTAACCCCGGTGCGACACACAGGCCGGGCCCCGGCGCACCGTCAGGCCCGGCGAATTCAGGTCCACCAAAAAGCCGGTGATCTTTTTCTTGGGGCCGTGCTTGGTGTCTTCTACCCCGGTGGCGGCAAACAGCACCACAAAGTCGCTCATGTCGGCGTGGCTGATGAAGTGCTTGGTGCCGTTGATCAGGTAGTCGGCGCTGTCATCGCTACCGGCCACGCCGTCGCGCGTGGCCCGGGTTTGCATGCCGCGCACGTCGGAGCCGGCGTTGGGCTCGGTCATGGCCAGGCAGTCGTGGCGCTCGCCGCGGATGGTGGGCAGCAGATATTCCTCGATCTGCGCGCCCTGGCAGGCGCGCAAGATGTTGCTGGGCCGCGCAATCAGCATTTGCAGGCCGTAGGACGCGCGCCCGAGTTCGCGCTCCATCAGCGTGATACTGAAGTTGTCCAGCCCGCCGCCACCCAGTTCGGCCGGCATATTGGCGGCGTACAGGCCCACTTCGATCGCCTTGGCCTGGATGGACTTCGCCAGATCAGGGTCAATCGCGTCGGTGCGTTCCACCTCGTCTTCATGCGGGTACAGCTCTTTTTCGACAAAGGCGCGCACCGTGTCGACGATCATGGTGTGTTCGGGGCTCAGGGCGAATTGCATGGCGAGGGTCTTTCGAATATTGAAGGTGCTTTAGCCAGACTTGCGGCGTATGCCCATGGGCTTGCCCACCTGGGGCGGCATAGGCAGGCTGGCGTGGGCCTGGGCGATGGCCTGCAGGCGGGCCTGCAAGTCGGCGGGCATGGGGGTGGCGCGGCCTTGGGCCATGTCCACATGCACCAGCATTTGCTCGCCCGTGGCCAGCAAGTCGCCGCTTGCGCCGTGGTGCATGGCGTGAAAAATGTGCACGCGCTTGTCGTCAAAGTCCAGCAGTTGCAAGGTCAGGCGCAGGGGCTCGCCTTCGGCCACCTCGCGAATGTTATGGATATGGGTTTGCACCGTGTAGAGCGAGTGGCCGCCTTGGTCACGGTAGCCCTCGTCAATGCCCACCAGGCGAAAAAACGCATCCGAGTTGTCGCCAAACACCAGCAAGTAACAAGACTCGCTCATGTGGCCGTTGTAGTCCACCCATTCGGGCAGCACGGTGGGGCGGTACAGGCACAGGGGCGCGGCAATGGGCGCGGTGGGGTCCCAGGGCGGCGCGGGCGTACCTTCGAGCGGGGTGCCCAGGCCGTGGGCTTTTTTGGTGGGGGAATCAGGGCTTGTCATTCGCAAAACACTTTCAATCAGGGCGGCGCCAGCAACACGATTTTTCCGACGAAGTTTTTCGCGCTAAAGGTGGCTTGCGCTAGCGCCATATCGCGCAGCGCAAAAGTGTGGGCGACCACCGGCGCAATCTCGCCGCGCTCGATATAGCCCACCAAGTTGTCAAAAATGCGGTCGTCCTGGAAGGTGCAGCCCACCAGGGTCAGGTCTTTGAGGTAGAGGGTGCGCAAATCCAGGGTCACCAGCGGCCCGGCAATCGCGCCCGAGCTGGCGTAGCGGCCGCCGCGCTTGAGCACGTCCAAGAGCGCGGGCCACTGCGCGCCGCCCACCAGGTCAATGACCACGTCCACGCTCTCGGCGCCCAGCGCGTGCGCCAGGTCGGCGTCGCGTGGCAGGCATTCGGCTGCGCCCAGCGCGCGCACGGCGGCGTGCTTGTCGGCGCCCGCTACGGCCACCACGTGGGCGCCCCGGCGGCCGGCCAGTTGCACCGCCGCGCTGCCCACGCCGCCCGATGCGCCGGTGACCAGCACGCGCTCGCCCGCCTTCACCCCCGCGCGGTCCACCAGGTTTTCGGCGGTGGAATAGGCGCAAGGGAAGGACGCCAGTTCGGCGTCGCTCAAGGCGCTGTGAATGGCCACAGCCGCGTCGGCGGGCACGCGGGTGTATTGGGCAAAGCCGCCATCGCATTCCGAGCCAAAGTACCAGCAGGCATACGGGCGGTAGCCGGCGTAAGCGCGCAGGATGGGCCGCACCAGCACCCGTTGGCCTATGCGCGCCGCGTCTACACCCGGCCCCACGGCGGCTATGTGGCCGCAGCAGTCGGCGCCCTGGATGCGCGGAAAGGCCATGGGCGTGCCGCCCCAGCTCGGGTCGGCGTCCTGGGCGGTGTCAAACACCGCTGCGCTGCCTTCGGTGGTGAATGCGATGGCGCTAGCGTCGTTAGCGTGGGCAATAGTTTTGGAATACCAGCCCACGCGGGTGTTGATGTCGGTGTTGTTGACCGCGCTGGCCGCCACACGAATCAGCACCTCGCCCGCGCGCGGCAGGGGCAGCGGCAGGTCTTCGCGGTAGTGCAGCACCTCGGGCCCGCCAAAGGCGGTGAGCACCACGCCGTGCATGGTGGCGGGCAAGGCGGCGGCGTGCTCGGCGGTCATGGAAAGCCTATTTGGCCGGTGGCAGCGCCATCACCCGCCCGACCTGGGACGGGCGCGGCAATGCGGCGTGCTGCGCGGCCAGCGGCTGCAAATAGGCGGCAACCGTTGGGGCAAAGGGCGTTGCGCGTGGGCCTGCCATGTCCACGTTGAGCAGCATTTGCTCGCTCACCGCCATTACCGCAGCTTGGCCTTCGGGGTGAAGGCTCAGGCACACGTGCAGGCGTTTGGCGTCCACGCCCAAAACTTGCAAACGCACCTCGACCGCCGCACCTTGCTTGACCTCGTGCAGGTAGTTCACATGCGCCTCCAGCGTGAACCACGAGTGGCCCGTGGCTTTGCGCCCGGCATCATCCAGACCAGCCAAGTCCATCAGCGCGTCCACCGCGCTGCTGAACAGCACCATGTAATAGGCGTCGCGTAAGTGGCCATTGAAGTCCACCCATTCGGGGCCAATGGTGGTCAGGTAGATGACCGGCAGCGCCGGGGTGGAGGCGGTGTCAGGCATCGGGCGCAATGCCGTGTTTGAGCTTGGTGGCTTTGATGGCCTCTTGCACCGCCATCAGGCAGTCGTCGCGGTAGCGTTCCCAGTCGGCAATGCTGCGCTCGCCCAGTTGCTCCACGCTGCCAACGGCTACGGCGTCGAGCAGGCTGTCGGTGAGTTCGGGGGCTTCGAGCTTGGTCCACGGCAGCTTGAGCGCCGGGCCAAACTGGGCCATGAAGTGGCGCATGCCCGCGTCGCCCCCAGCCAGGGTGTAGATCAAAAAGCTGCCCATGAAGGACCAGCGCATGCCCGCACCAAAGCGGATGGCGTCGTCAATCTCGCCGGTGGTGGCCACGCCGTCGTTGACCAAGTGCAGCGACTCGCGCCACATGGCTTCCAAGAGCCGGTCGGCGATAAAGCCGGGCACCTCTTTGCGCACATGCAGCGGGCGCATGCCCAAGCTGCGGTAGACCTGCATGGCGGCTTGCACCGCCTCGGGCGCGGTGTTGACGCCGCCCACCACTTCCACCAGCGGCAGCAAATACACCGGGTTGAACGGGTGACCCACCACGCAGCGCTCCGGGTGCTGGGCACTGGCATAAAAGTCGGTGGGCAAGAGGCCCGAGGTGCTTGAACCAATCAGCACATCAGGCCGCGCCGCCGCAGTGATTTGCGCGTGCAGCGCCAGTTTCAGCTCCTGGCGCTCGGGCGCGCTTTCCTGGATGAAGTCGGCGTGCGCCACGCATTCCTCCACCGTGGCGACGAATTTCAGGCGGTCTTGCGAAGCGCCCGGTGCCAGGCCCTGCGCGGTGAGCGCGCCCCAGGCTTTGGCGGTGCGCGCGCGCAAGGCGGCCTCGGCGCCGGGGGCCGGGTCCCAGGCGATGACGTCCAGGCCGTGGGCCAGGGCGCGGGCGACCCAGCCGCTGCCAATGACGCCGGTGCCCAGGGCGGCGAAGGTTTTGATGTCGGTAAGGAAGTTCATGGTGTCTTGTGTAGCTCGGTTAAGCAGCGAATCAGCCGCGTTTCTTCAGGCCCATTTTTTCGCGGCCCTGGGCCGGGGTCATGGGCGTGCCGCCCAGGCGGGTGATGATCTCAATCACCCGCTCAGTGAGCGAGCCGTTGGTGGCCAGCACGCCTTTGTCCAGCCACAGGTTGTCTTCCAGCCCCACGCGCACATTGCCGCCCAGCAGCATGGCCTGCGCGGCCATGGGCATTTGCGTGCGGCCAATGCCAAAGCCCGACCACACCACGCCCGGCGGCAGGTTGTCGACCATGGCTTTCATGGTGGTGGTGTCGGCCGGTGCGCCCCAGGGAATGCCCAGGCAGAGCTGGAACAGTGGGTCGTGCAGCAGCCCTTCCTTGATCATTTGCTTGGCAAACCACAGGTGACCGGTGTCAAAAATCTCCAGCTCGGCTTTGACGCCCAGCTCGGTGATGCGCTTGGCGCCCGCGCGCAGGGCGGCCGGGGTGGAGACGTAAATCGTGTCGCCGTCGCCAAAGTTCAGCGTGCCGCAGTCCAGGGTGCAAATCTCGGGCAGCAATTGCTCGACGTGAATTAGGCGCGCCAGGGGGCCTATCAGGTCGGTGGCCGGGCCAAAGGCCATGGGGTTTTCGCCCGGGCCAATGTCCAGGTCGCCGCCCATGCCAGCGGTCAGGTTGACGATGATGTCCACGCCGGAGTCGCGGATGCGGTCCATCACCTCGGCGTAAAGCGCCGGGTCGCGGCTGAATTGGCCGGTCTCGGGGTTGCGCACGTGGCAATGCACCACGGTGGCGCCAGCCTTGGCCGCTTCCACCGCAGCGGCGGCGATTTGCGTGGGGGTGACGGGCACATGCGGGCTTTTGCCAGCGGTGTCGCCCGCGCCGGTCAGGGCGCAGGTGATGATGACGTTGGGGTTCACAACTCTCTCCTTGGTGGTAGGTGACCTGGCCTGCGCCGTCTGTGCGCCCAGGCGCGGGCAAGTGTAGCCCTGCGCTGTCGCGCCGCGCCGCGGACAGGTCGCAGGGCGCACAGGCGGTGTCGCATCCGCGTGGCACCATCATCACAGCCACCAACCATTTCCCCGGACACATTTTTGAACCCCTTGTTCTGGCCTTTGGCCTCTTTGTTCAGCGGCGTGGCTATGCTGGTCGTGGGCATCGCCCTGTTGAGCGTGGCGATCAGCTCGCAGGCCAGTACCGCGCAGTTCTCCGGCCTGGTCACCGGCATGGTGATGTCGGCTTATTTCGCCGGTTTTGTGTATGGCACCTATGCCTGCCCGCGCCTGATCAAACGGGTTGGCTATATCCGC
>CAIYQF010000249.1 GCA_903928325.1 uncultured beta proteobacterium
AGCGCGGTGATGATTTCCATGGCCCGGATTATCGCTGGCCGCGCCCTAAAATGCCCCGGTGAACCCACCCCAACCACCGCCGCGGCGCCCCATACGCGAACTGCCCGACGAGCTGATCAGCCAGATTGCGGCCGGCGAGGTGGTGGAGCGCCCCGCCTCGGTGGTGCGCGAGTTGGTGGACAACGCGCTCGACGCCGGCGCAGCCCAAGTCACTGTGCGCCTGCTGGCCGGTGGCGTGCGGCTAATTGCGGTAGAGGACGACGGCATGGGCATCGTGCCCGGCGAGCTGCCCATGGCGTTCAAACGCCACGCCACCAGCAAAATCAGCAACCTGCAAGACCTCGAATCCGTGGCCACCATGGGCTTTCGGGGCGAGGCGCTGGCCGCAATCAACGCCATTGCCGACTGCGCCATCTTGTCGCGCTGCGCCAGGCAAACCGACGCGTTTTTGCTCGATGGCCGCACCGGCGAACTGCGCCCCGTGGCGCGTGCCCAAGGCACCACGGTAGAAGTCAAAGAGCTGTTTTACAGCACCCCAGCGCGGCGCAAATTTCTCAAAACCGACGCCACCGAGCTGGCGCACTGCGTGGAAGCGGTGCGCCGCCATGCGCTCGCGCGCCCGGACGTGGGTTTTGCCATTTGGCATGAGGGCCGCTTGGTAGAGCAGTGGCGCGCATGCGCGCTGTCGGGCGCTTTTGCCCCCCAGGGCGCCGATGTCACACCCATGGCCCAACGCCTGGCCGCCCTAGACCGGCGACTGGCCGATGTATTAGGCGCCGACTTTGTGGCGCAGTCCATCGCCGTGGACTGGCGCAGCCCCACCGAACACCATGGCGCAGCGGGCGTGGACTCGCGCAGTGTGCGGGTGTGGGGCCGCGTAGGCAAGCCCGACGCCTCCCGGTCGCGTGCTGACCAGCAGTATTGCTATGTGAACGGTCGCTTTGTACGCGACAAGGTGCTCACCCACGCCGCGCGCAGCGCCTATGAAGACGTGCTGCACGGCCACCGCCAACCGGTTTATGCGCTGTACCTGGGCGTGGACCCCGAGCGGGTGGATGTGAACGTGCATCCGACCAAAATCGAGGTGCGGTTTCGCGACAGCCGCGAAGTGCACCAGGCCGTGCGCCACGCTACCGAAGACGCGCTGGCCGCGCCGCGTGCCACGGCCGGCGCGACAGATGCAGTGGCTGCCAGCGGCCCCGACACCCAGGCGTCTGTGCGCTGGACCCACGCCCTGGCACCCCCATCGCCACAACCCGCGCACGCAGCGCAAGCGTTGTACGCCAGCCAAAGCAGCATGGCCTTTGGCGCCCATGAGCCGGTGGTAGGACACCAGGTCAACGATCTGGCCGGGCTTTGGCACAACAGTGCTGCTGAGCCGCTGGCCGCTGGGGCACCGGGGGCGGACCGCAGCGCCTACCCCGACGCACAGACCAGTGCCCTGCCCCCCGGCGACTGGCCGCTGGGGCGTGCGTTGGCGCAGTTGCAAGGGGTGTATATCCTGGCCGAGAACGCGCGAGGGCTGGTGGTGGTCGACATGCATGCCGCGCACGAACGCATCGTGTACGAGCGCTTGAAAACCCAGTGGTCGGGCGCCCCCGGCGGCGCGCACCAGCGCATTGCCAGCCAGCCGCTGCTGATACCAGCCACTTTTGCCTGCACCGCAAGCGAAGCGGCCACGGCCGAAGCGCACCAAGACACGCTACAAGCGCTGGGCCTGGAGATCAGCGCTTTTTCACCCAAAACGCTGGCCGTGCGCGCAGTGCCCACCACGCTGGCCCAAGGCGACGCCGTGGAGCTGGCCCGCAGCGTGCTAGCCGAGCTGGAGCAGCACGAAGCCAGTACCGTGGTGCAGCGCGCCCACAACGAACTGCTGGCCACCATGGCCTGCCACGGCGCCGTGCGCGCCAACCGCCGCCTGAGCCTGGACGAAATGAACGCGCTGCTGCGCGACATGGAGCAAACCGAGCGCAGCGACCAGTGCAACCACGGCCGACCCACCTGGCGGCCCATCGCGTTGGCCGACCTGGACAAGCTTTTCCTGCGTGGACGCTAAATCGTGAACCGTGGAGCGCGCCTGGGTGGCGAAATAGCGGCCCTGTGGCTGCTGGCCTGGCCCATCATGGTGGGGCAACTGGCCAATGTCGGCATGTCGGTGGCCGACGTGGCCATGGCCGGCCACGCGTCCGCGCAAGACCTGGCTGGCGTGTCCTTGGGTGTGTCGGTGTGGAACATGGTCATCATCACCCTGATGGGCATCATGATGGCCGTCAACCCACTGGTGGCCCACCACGTGGGCGCCCAGGAGTTGGACCACATTCCCCATGTGGTGCGCCAGGCGCTTTGGAAAGGCCTCTTGCTGGGCCTGCTGGCCGCGCTGCTGCTGCAAGCCAGTGTGCAACTTTTTGAGCACATGGCGCTCGAGCCCCTGACCCGCGAGGTGGCGGTGGGCTTTGTGCAGATCACCAGTTTTTCGCTGCCTGCATTTGCCGCTTACCGCGTGCTGTACGGCTACAGCGCCAGCCTGGGCCAAACCAAGCCCATGATGGTGGTGGCGCTGGGAGTGCTTCTGCTCAATATTTTGATCAACTGGGTATTGGTGTTTGGTCACTGGGGTTTTGCGCCCCAAGGCGGTCTGGGCTGCGCCTGGTCCACGATGTTGTGCGTATGGGCCAATCTGGGCGGCCTGCTGTGGTGGATGCGCCGCAGCCCCGCCTATGCCAGCACCTGGCCGTTTACGCAATGGGAGTGGCCGCATGCGCCCAAGTTGCGCAGCCTCCTGAAAATGGGCCTGCCCATTGGCGTGACCTATTTTGCCGAGACCAGTGCCTTCGCCTTGATTGCGCTGCTGGTGGCGCGCTTTGGCAGTGCGCAGGTGGCGGCGCACCAGATTGCCCTGAACTTCACCTCGCTGATCTTCATGGTGCCGCTCAGCCTGGGCACCGCCGTGCTCACGCGCGTGGGCCAGGCGCTGGGCGCAGGCCAGCCCAAGGCAGCGCGCTTTCGGGCCTGGGTAGGAGTGGCCTCGGGGCTGGGGTTTGCGGTGCTGTCAGCCGCAGGCATCGCCCTGCTGCGCACACCCATTGCCAGCCTGTACACCGAAGACACCGCCGTGGTGGCACTGGCCACGCAATTGCTGCTGCTGGCGGCCGTGTTTCAGCTCTCGGACGCGGCGCAGGTGGTCACAGCGGGCGCCATTCGCGGCTACAAGATCACGCGCGCGCCCATGTGGGTGCAGATGCTGGCGTTTTGGGGGGTGTCGCTGCCCCTGGGCTACTTGCTAGGCATTGCCCCCGAGGCGGCCCCTGCCTGGCTTGCCGCCCTGCCCGGCTACCCGGCGCAGGCCATGCAGTCTGCCGGGTTTTGGCTGGCCTTGGTGTTTGGCCTGACCGTGGGCGGGGGCGGCCTGCTGCTGCTGCTGCGCCAGGTGGCGCGTGCCCACGTGGAAGACGCCCCCCCACCCCAGAACAAGACGTCCGCCTGAACATGGCCAAGGCGCTGCCCTTTCACATCAACCTGGCCGGCCCCACCGCAGCGGGCAAAACCGCCGCCGCCCTGGCCATTGCGCAAGCGCACGCCTGCGAAATCATCAGCGTGGACTCCGCGCTGGTCTACCGGGGCATGGACATTGGCACGGCCAAACCCAACGCCGCAGAGTTGGCCGCCCTGCCGCACCACCTGATCAACATCCGCGACCCCTTGCAGGCCTATAGCGCAGCAGAATTTGTGACCGACGCGCAGGCGCTGATTCTTGAGATCACCGCGCGCGGCAAGCTGCCCCTGCTGGTGGGCGGCACCATGCTGTATTTCAAGGCCTTGGCCGAGGGCATAGACCCCATGCCAGCGGCCAACGCCGAAGTGCGCGCCCAGATCGAGCTAGAGGCCCAGCGCCTGGGCTGGCCCGCCATGCACGCGCAACTGGCGCAGATCGACCCCGCTACGGCCACGCGCCTGGCCCCGGCGGACAGCCAGCGCATCCAACGCGCGCTGGAGGTGTACCGCCTATCGGGCCTGCCCTTGTCGCACTTTCATGCGCGCGCGAACGCGGTTGGCGAGCCCGGCCCCGGCGCCCCGCTGATCGCACTTGAGCCGCAAGACCGCGCCTGGCTGCACGCACGCATCGCCCAGCGCTTTGACCTGATGCTGGAACAGGGCCTGCTGGAAGAAGTCAAAACCCTGCGCGCGCGCGGCGACCTGCACCCGGACCTGCCGTCCATGCGCTGCGTGGGCTACCGCCAGGTGTGGGAGGTGCTCGACGGCCAATCGCCCCAAGCCGAGTTGCGCGACAAAGGCATTTTTGCCACACGCCAACTCGCCAAGCGCCAGATTACCTGGCTGCGTTCCATGCCAGCGCGCCAGGTGGTAGCCTGCGACGCGCCCGACGCGCTGGCGCAGGTGCTGCGCGCGGTGCGTGAAGTGCTGGAGGCGCGCGCTTGACCTTGGATATCCGCCATTTGTCCAAACACTATGGCGCAAGCCCCGTGTTTACCGACGTGTCGCTCACCGTGGCGCCGGGCGAGTTTGTCGCCATCATGGGCGAATCGGGCGTGGGCAAGTCCACGCTGCTCAATTGCATGGCCGGGCTGGACCACTGGGACAGCGGCAGCGTGCACCTGGACGGCGTGGACGTAGGCAGCCTGGACGGCGACGCCCGCGCCCGCCTGCGCCGCGAAAAGATTGGCTTTGTGTTCCAGGCCTTTCACGTGCTTCCCCACCTGGACGTGGCACAAAACGTCGCCCTGCCCTTGCTACTACTGGGCACGCCCAACCCGGCTCGGGTGCAAACCATGCTCGAATCCGTGGGACTGGGCGGCCTGGGGGGGCGCTTGCCGCAACAACTCAGCGGCGGGCCGTTGCAACGCGTAGCCATTGCCCGCGCGCTGATTCACCACCCCAGCCTGATCTTGGCCGACGAACCCACTGGCAACCTGGACCCATCCACGGCGGCGGTAGTGATGGACGCCCTGGTGGCGCAAACCCGGCTGCATGGCGCGTCTCTGGTGCTGGTGACCCATTCGGTGGCTGCGACCGAGCGGGCGGACCGGGTGCTGCGGCTCAACCGCGACGGGCTCGTCGGCGAAGGCGCCGAAGCGCCCGCAATCAAGCCGCCCCGAGGTGCGGTACCAAACCAGCCATAGGCTGACCGCTTTTGAGCGCCGCAGTGAACGCGAGCATGCGGTCAATCGGCAGGCGCGCGCGCAAGCCCAAGGCGGGGTCGACAAACACTTCGTTGGCACCCGTCTCCAGCACGCGCGCCACACCGGCCAGGCCATTCATCGCCATCCACGGGCAATGCGCGCAGCTTTTGCATGTGGCGCTGTTGCCGGCCGTGGGGGCTTCGATGAAGGTTTTGCCGGGGTTGAGGGTGCGCAGTTTGTGCAGCATGCCGCTGTCGGTGGCGACGATAAAGGTCTGCGCATCCATGGTTTGGGCGGCTTTGAGGATGGCTGAGGTGGAGCCCACCGCGTCGGCCAGGGCCACCACGTCGGCGGGTGACTCGGGGTGCACCAGCACTTTGGCACCAGGGTGTTCGGCCACCAGGGCCCGCAACTCAAAGGCCTTGAACTCGTCGTGCACGATGCAGGCGCCCTGCCAAAACACCATGTCCGCGCCGGTTTCGCGCTGGATGTAGCCGCCCAGGTGCTTGTCGGGCGCCCACAGGATTTTTTGCCCCGCGTCTTTGAGTGCGCGCACGATGTCCAGCGCGCAACTCGATGTCACCACCCAGTCGGCGCGCGCTTTGACGGCGGCGCTGGTGTTGGCGTAGACCACCACGGTGCGGTCGGGGTGGGCGTCGCAAAAGGCGGCAAATTCGTCGATGGGGCAACCCAAGTCCAGCGAACAGGTGGCGTCCAGGTCGGGCATGAGCACGCGTTTCTCGGGGCTCAAAATCTTGGCCGTCTCGCCCATAAAGCGCACGCCAGACACCACCAGGGTTTGCGCCGCATGGTCGCGCCCAAAGCGCGCCATCTCCAGCGAATCGCTCACCAGACCGCCAGTGGCCTCGGCCAAATCCTGCAAATCGGGGTGCACGTAGTAGTGCGAAACCATCACGGCGTTCTTTTCTTTCAGCAGACCGGCGATTTTTTCTTTGAGGCGCACGCGCTCTGACTGAGAGGGCTCAATGGGCACGCGCGCCCAGGCGTGGCGGGTGGTGCAGGCGGGTTGTTCGTATTCGACGTCGATGACGCCAGCTTCAAGCACAGGGTTGGCCATCACAAGTCCTCAAAACGCATGGAAAAGTCGGTGGCGCGCACGTCTTTGGTCAGCGCGCCTATGGAAATGCGGTCCACGCCAGTGGCGGCAATGTCACGCACGGTGTCCATATTGACGCCGCCCGAGACCTCCAAAATAGCGCGCCCGGCGTTGAGTGCCACGGCCTGGCGCATTTGGGCAAACGTCATGTTGTCCAGCAGCACCATGCGCGCGCCAGCGTTCAACGCCTCGTCAAGCTGCGCCAGCGTTTCCACCTCAATCTCAACAAACTGCGCCTGCGCGGCCACAGTTTGTGCGCGCTGCAATGCGGCGGTGACGCCCCCGGCGGCGGCAATGTGGTTTTCTTTAATGAGCACCGCGTCAAACAGACCGATGCGGTGGTTGGTGCCGCCGCCGGCGCGCACCGCGTACTTTTGCGCCAGGCGCAAGCCCGGTAGGGTTTTGCGCGTGTCCACGATGACCGCGCGGTTGCCCGGCACCTCGGCAATGGCAGCCACAAAGCTGGCGGTGTGCGTGGCCACGGCGCTGAGTAGCTGCAAAAAGTTGAGTGCAGTGCGCTCTGCGGTCAGCAGCGCTTGCGCATGGCCTTCCATGTGCAGCACCACGGTATCGGCCTGAACGCGCTGGCCCTCGGCCGCGTGCCAGGTGAGCGTGGCGCTGGGGTCTAGCGCCAGCACCGCCGCAGCGGCCCAGGCGCTGCCGCACAACACTGCGGACTCGCGCACCAGCACGCGGGCGCGGGCGCGGCGCTGGGGGTCTATCAGGCCAGCGGTCAGGTCGCCAGCGCCCACGTCCTCGGCCAGGGCGCAGGCTACGTCGGCGTGGGCCAGTGCCTGAATTGATGCGATAGAAAAGTCAAAATGCGTCATAGGGCGCGTAGCATAGCGTCCGCCCCGAGCCCGGATGCTGTCGCAGGTCTTGACCTTGGGCCGACCCGGTAAAATCCGTCGCAACCAGGATTCAACATGTCACTATTTCGCCGCCCCGACTACCACTCTGAAGCCACGCA
>CAIYQF010000250.1 GCA_903928325.1 uncultured beta proteobacterium
ATAATCCGCTCAACCTATGAACCGCCTCGCGTCACTACTTCCGCCGCCGCATGTACTCGCGCAGGTGGATGTCACCAGTAAAAAGCGTGCCTTTGAAGAAGCCGGCCTCTTGTTCGAGAACCTGCACGGATTGAGCCGCGCCTTGGTTACCGACAGCCTTTTTTCCCGCGAACGTCTGGGCTCCACCGGCTTAGGCCACGGTGTTGCCATACCGCACGGACGCATCAAGGGCTTGAAATCCCCCATGGCGGCCGTGTTTCAGTTGCTCAAGCCCATCGGTTTTGACGCGCCCGACGACCAGGCCGTGGGTTTGATGATATTTTTGTTGGTTCCAGAGGCGGCCACGCAGCGGCATTTGGAGATCCTGTCAGAAATTGCTGAGCTGCTTGGCGACGCCGCGATGCGTGAGCGGCTGACCAGAACCACCGACTCCACTGAACTTCACGCTTTGCTTACCGGCTGGCGTTCGGGGCCGGTGCATTAGCCAGGCCAAGCGTCCGAGCGCACCAGGCGAGCCCCTGTGAAACCTACCGCCGTCAGTGCCGATGTTCTGTTCGAAGCCTTTCGATCCTATCTGCAATGGGAATGGGTGGCCGGCTTAGGCGCCTCCGAGCGTCGGTTTGACGAGGTCGCGGTGCGTGCGGCACGCTCAGGGGCCGATCTGGTGGGGTATTTGAATTACATCCATCCCTACCGCGTACAAATTCTGGGCGAGCGGGAAATTGCTTACATTACCAACGCCACGCCGGAAGATTGCACGCGCCGCATTGCCCGTATCGTGACGCTGGAGCCGCCCGTCCTGGTGCTAGCCGATGGGCAAATTGCGCCCCAGGAACTCCTCTCCATGTGCGAACGCGCACAAATACCGATGTTCGCCGCCAAAGGCTCGTCGGCTTTTGTGATTGACGTGCTGCGGGCCTATTTGTCCAAACACTTCGCTGACCGCGTGTCCATGCATGGCGTGTTCATGGACATCCTTGGCCTGGGCGTGATGATTACCGGCGAGTCGGGCCTGGGCAAGAGCGAGCTGGGGCTGGAGCTGATTTCCCGTGGAAATGGCCTGGTGGCCGACGACGCAGTGGATTTGTTTCGCATTAACCAGACCACCATCGAGGGCCGCTGCCCCGACTTGCTGCAAAACCTGCTTGAAGTGCGCGGCATCGGCTTGCTCGACATCCGCGCCATTTTTGGTGAAACCGCGGTGCGCCGCAAAATGCGCCTCAAACTCATCGTGCACCTGGTGCGGCGCGAAACTTTGGAGCGCGATTACGACCGCTTGCCCCACGAACCCTTGACGCAAGATATCTTGGATGTGCCGGTGCGCAAGGTGGTCATCCAGGTGGTGGCTGGGCGCAACATCGCCGTGCTGGTCGAGGCGGCTGTGCGCAACACCATCTTGCAGTTGCGCGGCATCAATACCTACGAAGAATTTGCCGAACGCCAGCGCAAGGCCATGCGGGGCTGAGCATCAGCCCGCCGCGTTGCGGTGCGGGCAGGCGACGCGCGTGCAATGCGCGTACAAGCTCAGGGCGTGGTCGGCAATTTGAAAGCCTTTGGCCGCCGCCACCTCGTTTTGCAGCAACTCGATTTGGGCGTCAAAAAATTCCTCCACCCGGCCGCAGTCCAGGCACACCAAGTGGTCGTGGTGTTCGCCTTGGTTGAGTTCAAACACCGCTTTGCCCGATTCGAACTGGCTGCGCCGCAGCAGCCCGGCTTGCTCAAACTGGGTCAGCACGCGGTACACCGTGGCCAAACCTACATCAGAACGCTCTTCCAGCAGCACGCGG
>CAIYQF010000251.1 GCA_903928325.1 uncultured beta proteobacterium
CACCTGGGCGGCTTTTTCCGGCCACTCGGCCAGCTTGAGGCCAGGGCTGGCAAAGATGTCTCTAAAACCGGCGTCTTCCCATTCGCGGGCGTCGCTAAAGCGGTAAAAGTCAAAGTGCCAGATGTTCAGGCCCGGCAATTCGTAGGGTTCGACCACCGCGTAGGTGGGGCTTTTCACCCGCCCTTGCACGCCCAAGGCGCGCAGCAGGTGGCGCACCAGCGTGGTTTTGCCTGCGCCCAAGTCGCCGTGCAGGGCGATAAAGGCGCGTGCCAGCCCTGGCTGGCGCGCCAGCCGGGCCGCAAAGGCCTCGGTGGCCGCCTCATCGGGCCAGCCCAGTGTCAGAGGTGGGGTTTTTACAATCACGGGGTGAATATCCATAACGCGCAGACTAGCACTCCAAAAGACAGGCTGGCGAAAAGCCCTAAACAAGCTGCTGCTTTGCTCGCGCAACTGCAGTTGTGGGGCCAGGCCCTGGGATTCTCCCAAATTGGTGTGGCCGGCGTGGACTTGGCGAGCGCCGAGCCCGGCCTGCTGGCTTGGCTGGCGAACGGTTTTCATGGCGACATGGACTACATGCAGCGCCACGGCCTCAAGCGCGCGCGTCCGGCCGAACTGGTGCCCGGCACGCTGAGCGTCATCACCGCCCGCATGGACTACCTGCCGCGCAACACGCCCGAGGGTTGGCAGCAGGTGGAGTTCGACCGCCTGAATCGCCCCGACAACGGAACGGTGTCGCTGTACGCACGGGGGCGGGACTACCACAAGGTGATGCGCAGCCGCCTGCAGCAGCTTGCTGACACGCTGGCCGCACACCTGGGGCCGCTGGGTTATCGGGCGTTTACCGATTCGGCCCCGGTGCTCGAGGCCGAACTGGCCACCCGCAGCGGCCAGGGCTGGCGCGGCAAACACACGCTGGTGCTCAACCGCGAGGCCGGGTCCCTGTTCTTTTTGGGCGAGATATACGTGGATGTTGCGCTGCAGCCCACAGCGCCGGTGGACGCGCATTGCGGCACTTGCAATGCCTGCATGGTTGCCTGCCCGACGCAAGCCATCGTCGCGCCTTACCAGTTGGACGCCCGGCGCTGCATTTCTTATCTGACCATTGAACATGCGGGCGCCATCGCGCCCGAACTGCGCCCCTTGATGGGCAACCGCATCTATGGCTGCGACGACTGCCAGCTGGCTTGCCCCTGGAACAAGTTCGCCCAGGTCAGCCGCTTGGCCGACTTTGACGAGCGCGCGGGCCTGAACGGCCAAACCCTGGCGGCACTTTTGGACTGGACCGAAGCCGAATTTTTACATCGTACCGAAGGCAGCCCCATCCGGCGCATCGGCCACGCGCGCTGGCTGCGCAATGTGGCGGTGGCCGCGGGCAATGCGCTGGTGGCGGGGCAGGGCGGGGATGGCTTGCGAGCTGCCTTGGAGCGCCGGCTCAGTGGGCAAACCGAGCTGGTGCACGAGCACGTGGCCTGGGCTTTGGCGCAGGCGTCGCGCAGCGCCTAAGGCCTCACACCGCGTACAAAGGCCGCAATATCCCAAGCGAAAACGCCAGGCTGAGCATCCCCAGCAGCGTGGACAAAGAAACCAGGCTGGCCACGTAGGCGCCGTCATAGCCCATTTTGCTGGCCAACACATAACAGCTCGCGGCAGTGGGCAGTGCGGCGTAGGCCATCAAGATAGTGGCCTGCGAGTGGCTCAGGCCAAAGGCGTAGGCCGCTGCCAGCGCCACCAGGGGCAGCACCAGATGGCGAATCGCCAGCGCCGACGTGGCCAGTGTCTTGGCCCGCGCCAGGGCGCCGAGTTGCATGCCCGCGCCCGCAGCCATCAGCCCCAGCGCCAGGGCCGATGCGCCCACGCGGCTGAAGGTGGGCTCCATCCAATGCGGCAGGCCAAGGCCTGCTAGATTGGCCAGCAGGCCCGTGGTCGTGGCTACCAGCAAGGGGTTGCGCACCAACTCGCGCGCCAGCGAGCGCGAACCGCCCCGCGCCATAGGCCACACAGCCGCAATATTGACCAGTGGCACGCACACCCCAATAAGTACTGCAATCTCCTGCGATCCAGCAGGCCCGGCCAGGCGCTCAGCCAGCGCCAGCCCAATGAAGGAGTTAAAGCGAAATGCCACTTGCGCCGAGGCCGCGTGGTCGCGTGCGGGCATGTGGTTTTTGAGCCAAGGCAGCACGGGCAGCGCGTACGCCAGCGCAATACCCACGGCAATCACGCTCCAGCCAGCGCCCACTAATTTGGAGGCCGCTCCCAGGTCCAGCGGGTTTTTGATGATGGAATGAAACAGCAGCGTGGGAAATAGCAGGTAGTAGACCAAGGCGTCAACCTGGTTCCAAACGTGGCGGTTCAAGGCGGTGAATTTGCAGACCAGGTAGCCCAGCAAAATCAGCGAAAACTCGGGAATTAAAAGCGTAACGTAGTTCACCACGGCAGGATAACAGCCACACTCCGGCAGCCTCTGGGCCCGCTGGGGATAGCCTGGCGCGCGGATGTACCATTGGCCGGTCACCCACCACCGACTTGAGGAGTTCCGCATGCACTGCCGCCGTTTCGTATTGGCCAGCTTTTTGGCACTGGGCCTGGCGCCCTTGCAAAGCGCTCTCGCGCAAGCCTATCCCAACAAACCCATCAGGCTGCTGGTGCCGTTTGCGCCTGGTGGTACCACCGACATCATTGCCCGCG
>CAIYQF010000252.1 GCA_903928325.1 uncultured beta proteobacterium
AACACGATTGTGGTGATCGAACACAACCTGGACGTCATCAAAACCGCCGACTGGCTGATCGACATGGGCCCCGAGGGCGGCTCCGGCGGCGGCACCGTGCTGGCGGTGGGCACGCCGGAGGACATTGCGGGGTGTGCGGAGAGTTTTACGGGGAGGTATTTGGGGAGGTTGTTGGGGGGGGAGTTAATCGCCTCGACTAACCGCGAGCACCCCCAGCCACCGTTATCGACAACGATTGCAAATTATTACTGAGCGTTACTGCCTTTAATAGCTTCCTCGATCAACGCTTTAAGTTCAGGCGCAACGATATAGCCAGGCGGAATCTCGAACCTGTTCAGCAGTTTGTTGTCAAATTTTTCCGCTTTGATAATTGGCTTTAATGCCGCGTATAGCTGTTTACCTTTGACGGTAGCGGGCGAGGGTCCGCCCTTTTCTGTCCACATCGTTTCCGCATTCGGGCCTCCATTATTCGGCCATATCAATGAACTGACCTTCTTCCTCTTTTCAAGGAAGGTTTTGCGTGCGCCGTTGACGTTCTTGGCGGCTCTATTTCGCCAATCTTCTGCTGTTTCACTTGCCACCCCATAAAGTGCGCACAGGTAATCTGTTTGGCAGAAATAGGCCTCAATGTCCGAGCCCGCCGTAACCCATGGAAATACTCCAGGTGTCTTGAAGCGGTTAGACCAAATTTCACTTTCATCGGCAGTCATAAAATCACTGTCGCGATGCAAAAGCGCTGTATTTTTCAGCCTTCCATCGACGATTAGGCCTTCCAAAAATTTGTCGCTCGGCAAATTTTCTACACCGAAGCACCGGCAAACTGCGATTTGACGCGCCAAATCTGGCCACTGACGTATCACTGTCCGAAGAGGCGTGTCATCTTCATCCTCCACAAAGAACAGGGCTGCCTTGTCAAGTCCACCCCAACCGAGTAGCCGGCGGATAGCCTCATCGTCTTGGGTTTCAATGGCTCCGTCTTTCATCCAGACAAGTTTTGCGGCAGCACTGGCAGCGCGAACGATGTGTGGGCTATGGGTTGTCAGGATTACCTGGGTTTGGTACTCGGCCGCCGCGACCTCAAGCGACTCAATCAGCCTCTCCTGCTTGTTCGGATGTAGGTGGGCATCGGGCTCGTCAATAAGCATTACCTTTGGCTCAAACAGAATTAGGTACGCGAAGATTTGAATTACTTGTAGTACGCCGGTAGCCGCGGTTTCTAGTGGCCGACTTTGATCTGCTAAGTCGTTAGTAAAAATGCTTGCTGTGATGTGGTAGTCCTCACGAGCATCGAAGGCAACATCAACGCGGGTACCAGGGTGCACTCTTTGAACTAACTCATTCAGTCTTTCGAGACGCTTGTCACCTTGCGAACCGTCCGTTTCTTCGGGCCTACGACTGCGCAGGTAAAAAAGGATATTTCGTAGTACGGCACCTGCGTCGCCACTCGCGGCTTGTCGCCTAAGCGTTGGCTGGGCGAGGATCGTTTCTTTTTCGGAAAGACCAGCGAGTCCAGGAATATATGTGGTTATGAATAGGTATCTCTGCTTGTAGGGGGTAACCGCACCGCCTCCCTCCATGGAGGCGGTGATACCGCCGCGATTTCGTGCCGCACGGATGCGTATAGTCGCTTGAGGCGAGCCCTCTTCGGTCGCCCGATGCGTGAATACAACCTCCACCGGAATCGAGGCTGTATCTGATTTCAGCTCGCCCTTGTGTAAAGTCGTTAGAGGCTCGCTGGATGGGACATAGTCGAGCCGCTCAAAAGAGATCATCTCCTTTGTGTTTTTGGGTAACACATAGCTGGCCGCTCGCGCAGCCCAGTGAATCGCCTGAAGAACAGAAGACTTGCCGCAGCCATTTGCACCTACAAGAATCGTGACGCGCTCCAGTGGGATTGTGGCCTCAGTAACCATCTTAAATTTTTTGACGGTTATTGAATCCAGCGGACTCCATTTGCGAGCGCGGTCAGATCGGGTATCGGCGAGTTCAATCAGTTTCGGGGGTAACGTTGTGTCAGGCACGACATAGTCCGGATCGTTTTGCATATCGACTTCCTCATTGCAACTCGCAACATCAGGAAAGAGCAGACAAGGCGATCTTGTCCGTCGAATCTGGCGGCCCCTCTGACGTTGCGCTGCGTGGCAGCGCTTTAGTTCGGTAGCTTTGCGTCGCCGGCTTTCGCCGGGTTTGCCCTTCAATTTTCTTGTCCATCGGTTTTGCTTGAAACCGACCGGTTCATCTTATCAAATCAATAATGGATATCGATGGGTGATATCGATGGGTTGTGCCGCAAACTGCGCTTGCGTCAGGCTCAGGCGCTAGCGCTTGAGCTGCGCATAGAAGTTTTCATGCGGCCCCACCGCGAGCAAAACCAGCGCCTCGGGCGCCAGCTTGTTCGGCTGCAGCCGATAGGCCAGCAAAGTCTCTTGCTTGTTGAGCTTGAATTTGTGGACAAACACGCCGCTCAAGTCGCCCCGTTTTTCCTCGCCAAGCGCCGGGTCAATGGCTACGGCTTGGACTGCGGCGTCCAGCACGGCTTTGTCTAGGGGATGCAGCTTTTTGGCCATGCGCGCAAACGAGGGCGTGACCAGAATGGCTAAGGCCATGAGGCTAGCCGAATGAGTAAGGCGCCAGTTGCCCGGCCTTGGCTTCTTCGAGCGACAGCATGGTGTCTTGGATCACTTGCAAGGGCAAGTCCGGGTTTTCCAAAACGGCTTTGCCAATGCGCGCCCAATATTCAATTTGCTTGGGCACCGATCGGTGTTCGGCGGCGCCTACCACCTTGGCGTCTTCTACCAGTGCGTCTGAGAGTTTGAGAGCAACAGCCATAGGGGCCTCCGTTAAAATTTGTTGGCGCATTATGTAACTCAAAGCAACCTTTTGCAACCTCCGCCAAACCAAAGCCCTTCCAAAAGCCATGACCACCGATTCCCTGCTCACCCTCAAACTCCCCGAAGGCTACGCCTTTGCCGACCTGAAGCTGCGCCGCTACGCGGCCGACGAGATTGACCTGGACATGGATTTGTTCAGATTAGTGTGCACGCTCAACGGCATGGACTTTGAGAAGGTGTTGCAAAACCCCGGGCCGGTGGTGACCTCTGTGCTGACAGTTTGGTACAAGCGCCATCTGGCCGATGGCGGCGCGCCGGACGCGCTGATGGAAGAACTGCGCCGCCAGGGGCCGCGCCTGAACTGACGGCCTGCCGGGCGTAAGCCGTGTGGGGACGCAACGGTGCGCGCCCTCTAGCGCCGCGCCTTACGCAGAGCCCCGCGCCGCCTCCACCGCCAAACACAAATCCGCCCAGGCCTTGCCCTTGTCCGGGCTGTTGCGCAGCAGCGCCTTGGGCGTGTAGGTCACCACCACCGGGATACCCCGGTAGCGGTAGACCGTGCCGCGCTGTTTGCCCAGGGGCAGGGCCAGCGCATCGGGGTGTTCGGCCAGCAGCAATTGGGTGGCAAAGCGGCCCATGGCCAGAATGACGCGGGGTTGGGCCAGGGCGATCTGGCGTTGAAGGTAGGCCGCGCACTGGGCCAGTTCGGCGTTCTGCGGGTTGCGGCCATGGGGCGGGCGGCAGGCGGTGACGTTGGCCAGCAGCGCGGCGTCCAGGCCCGGCGCGAGCGGCTGATCGGCGCTGGCGCGGGCGGCACCCACGGCTTTGAGCATGTTGTCCAGCAGCACGCCGGCGTCTGAGGCAAAGGCTTGGCCCGCAGCGTCTTCGTCTTCGTCCGGCGGGTCGCCCAACACCAGCCAGTGGGCGGTTTGGCCCTCGGCCAAAGCACTCAGCGTGCTGTGGGTGCGACCGGCGCACAGGCCGCAGGCCTGGCATTGGGCAGCGGTTTGCTGCAGCGCGGCCCAGCCCAGGGTGTGGATCTGACTCAGGTCATTGGCGGGGCCCGCGCTTTGCAGGGCAGCGACCGCCGGTGAGGCGCTCGCCGCCAGTGACGCCAGCGCTGCAACCGGGGGCCTTGCACTGGCTGGCGTGGGGGCGGTGGTGACCCGTGGTGGTGGCGCTGGGCGGGCACCGGCGCCAGCCGGGGTGACCCCACTTGCCGCTGGAGCCGCCTGTACGCCAAAGTCGGTGCCCGGCAGCCAGACGTGCACGCCCATCTCCAAAAGCATGGCGCGCTGGCGGGTGTCGAGGTCAAGAGGCATGGGGGGATTATGGAAGGCGCGGGTTTGCGAGCACAGCTTCACAGGCGCAGGTTCATGACCAGCGCGTCCTCGCGCTGACCGTGGCCTGCCGCGTAGTAGCTTTTGCGCTGGCCCACTTGGTGAAAGCCGTGGCGCTCATAGACCTGGCGCGCACGGGTGTTGCCCACGCGCACTTCCAGCCAGAGCCATTCGGCGTTTTGCCCGCGCGCCCAGATGTCCAGTGCGTCGAGCATCACGTGCGCCCAGCCCTGGCCCTGGTATTCGGGCGCCACGGTGATGTTGAGCAAGTGCACCTCGTCCACGCCCTTCATGGCCACAAAGTAGCCCAGGATGGTGGTGTCGGCCATCAAAATTTGCGCCAGGTAGCCGCTGTGCAGCACGTCCTGAAAATTGGCACGGCTCCAAGGGTGGGCGTAAGCGCGTTGCTCCACGTCCAGCACCGCCGCCAGACGCTCCAGGCGCATGGGCTCAAAGCGCGCCTCGGCCGCGCTGGCAGCGGGCGGCGCCTTAGGCATGCGGTGAAGTGCTGGCTTGGCGGGCCAGCAGTTGGGCCTTGTCGGCCTTCTCCAGCTCGCGCTCCAGCGTGGTTTTGGCCACCTTGTCGCGCACATACAGCGGCAGCGCCTGGCTGGCGGGCACCGCTTGGCCAGCCGCCAGCAGGGCTGGGGCGAGTTGCAGCATGGCCGTCGCCGTGGGCAGGGCTGAAACACACGGCGCATCCGGCGCCAGGCGCAAACGGTCGCCGTAGACGCCAACCACATTGCCCGCAAAGGCTTGCCACACCGGCGGGCCTACTGGCGCTGCGCTCAGGCACGACCAGTGCACCACGTCTTCGGGCGCCACCAAGCACGGCGCCTGCAGCAGGGTCCACAGCGCGCCGTCAAAGGCGTAGCTGGCGGCGTAAATTTCGTCCATGCGGGCGTCCAGCA
>CAIYQF010000253.1 GCA_903928325.1 uncultured beta proteobacterium
GGTCGATTGCTTCCAGACCATTGCCCTTGGTGTGCAAGCCGCAGTCGGCAATGATGAGGTCCGGCGCCTGGTCGCCCAGTTGAAGCAGCAGATTGTGGCCACTGCCTGCGGCGTGCACCGCGTGCCCCAGCGCTTCGAGGGCAAAGGCCAGCGCCAGGCGCGCACTGTCGTGGTCATCGACCAATGCAATGCGCAACGCGCGGGCGGCCAGGGGCGCAGCGGGGAGTGTTTCTTCATCCTGGCACCGCACCAAAGGCACTTCTACTGCAAATACCGACCCACACCCCAGGCAGGAACGCATGCGAAGCTGCAGCCCCAAAAGCGCGGCAGACTTGGCCACGATAGACAGCCCCAGACCGCTGTCGCGAACACTGCGCTCAACGCTGGAGGGCGAAAGTTCCTGCGCGATCAACTCCGCCTGCTGGGCCTGCATGCCTGCGCCGCTGTCCCACACCTCGATCCAGTGGCGCCCAAACCGGCAGCGCAGAGCCAGCAACACGCCGCCCGACCGGGTGTGCTCCATCGCGTTGGCCATCAAATTTCCCACTATGCGGGTCAGCAGGCCCCGGTCGGTATGGGCGGCAAGCGTGCCCCAGCCGTTTAGGCGCACGCGCAAGTGCAGGTTCTTTGCGCTGGCTGAACTTCTGTAGATGGTGGCCAGCTCCTGCAAAAATGCGCCCGCACCAAAGCGCGTCCGCTGGGGGTTGACCAGCTCCAACTCCAACTTGCTGACGTCGAGCACATCGGTCAACAAGCCACTCAGGCTGGCGCAACACGCATCGATTTGCGCTACGAGCGCGTGGTTTTGCGGCTGCGCCCGACCCTTGAGCACATGGATAAACAAAGACAGCGCCGACAGCGGCTGGCGCGCGTCGTGGCTGATAAAAGCCAAAAGCCGGGACTTGGCATGGTTGGCCGATTCGGCTTGCGCCTTGGCACGCGTCAAGGCCACTTGCGTGTTTTTAAGTTCGGTAATGTCCAGCGACACACAGCCCAACAAATCGGACTGCCCTGCGCGGACTATCTTGAACTTGTGGGCCTGGTAGATAGCTACTTGGCCTTGGCGGTCGGGAATCGCTTCCTCAGCCACCGTGGCCCCGCCCTCCATCGCCTGCGTGTCCGATGCCTCGCAATGGGCGGCTACGCCCGATGCAAACAAGTCGGCTGCCCGTTTGCCGCGCCAATCGGCGCTGCGCATGAGCCCCTGTGCATGCGGGTTGGCGTAGAGGTAGTAGCCAGCACTGTCCTTTATATGGGCGGACGCGGGCAAAGCCTGCATGAATTGAGCAAAGCGCTCTTCGGTCTCAAAGCGGGCCCGATTGGCCTGGACCATCTCGGTGATGTTGGTGTGGGACACCACCGCGCCGGTGCCGGGACCCTGCAGCGGGGTCACCACGGTCTGAAACCAGCGCTGCGCATTGGCACTGTGGCAGGCGTAGTCAAAAACGAAGCGGGGCTTGTTCCCGTCCAGCACTGCGCGAATACCTGCACCGATATCGGCTACGCCGAATGCATCCGGGTCGCCAAGGGCAGCGTTGCAAATGTCCAGGTAATTGACTCCAATGCATGAATACGGTGTCTGGCCCGGGTCCACCGTGGAAGCATATTCTTGGGAAACTTTCCGCCACGATGCATTGACCGCCACAATGACGCCGTGGCAGTCAAGCACCGCAACTTCTGCCTGGACCGAATCCAAAATGGCGCGACTGAATGCCGCGCTGTCCATGAGGACCGCATTGGGCTGCTCCAGTGTCTGAGGTACGCGCTTATTGCGGCGCGGGCTCCACCGAGCCAAGGCGTGCGCCAGCCTGGCCCAAGCCGTCTTTACAGCAAGTGAAGCCTCCGCCCAGGCGCGCAGTTTCATGGGACCACTTTCAGATTGGACGGCAAGTCAACGCCACTACGACGCGGGTACGCCTATTGGCGTAACACAAGCATCATATTGCTTGCATAGAATATTTTTTAATATTCGACTTTATATTTGTCGCCATAGCCATGTCAAAAACTTATTTCGTTTATCTTTTCCTGCTGTTAGGAGCCAGTGCCATACCGGTCGCGAGTTTCGCCGCTGAAACCAAGTTGTCAGAGCGCCCTACCAAGTTAATCAATGCGAATTGCGACCTCGAAGAGCGGGAAACATCTCCCCAAGGGCAGTCTGTGTGCCACTACGTCTGCAGCAACCCAGATAAAACCAAAGTAGCAGTCGTCTATAGCAGCTCAGGGCTTAGCCAATGCCGCACAGCCATTGAGCGCACCCTCAAGGTGGTTATTAAATAAAAAGTGCCTTTGGGCAAGGAAATTGTCTTGGCAACGGACGATGTCTCAGCTGACTTCAGCAAGTCAGTCACTCCAAAACCTTGGGGTCAAACCGTATGCTACGTCCGTTGCCCGCATGGAAGCTTGGTGGCACTTTGCTGACCGGTATCAAACTGACATTAGGCCGCGCTGTGCCTTCATGCCAGCCCACCAATTAAAGCCCGGGTGGTGAAATTGGCAGACTCCGTGGACTCAAAAATATGATTACCCTGAAAAAGACAAACAGCAGCGCGAGGTTGCGCAAGGGCTTTAAATTTGTTCTGTAAAGCCACTGTGCGATGAGCGGCAATGGCAAGGTCTGATGCATCTAATGGACTATGTCACGGAGGGCCTCTTGGCGCTTGCGTGGACCGGTCAATATCGCGGGATTGGCGTTCGCTGATGCGCTAATCGTAATGCGTCCAAATCCGCAAGACTCGAACCGTGCGCTGCTCCGAAAACACCTCATACACCAGACGGTGTTGGATGTTGATCCGTCTCGCATACGCACCCGAGAGGTCGCCCACCAGCTTTTCAAGGGGCGGCGGGTTTTGGAAAGGATCGCGCTCAAAGACATCCAAGAGGGCTTGGGCTTTCTCTTTTAGCCCACCGGCCCTTACTTTTTTCGCATCCTTCAATGCTTGCTGTGCGTAGACGACGGACCAACTCACCACTTCAAGGCCTTGGCACTTTTGTCCAGCGGTTCGGACATCCCGGTCTTGATGGACTCCCGCATGCCCGGTACGGACAGCAGATACAGAGTCTCTTGTATTGCACTCCAATCATCTGCGGCAATCAGTACGGCATTGTTTCGTTTGCCCGAGATCAACACAGGCTGGTGTGAGCTTGCGGTCTCGTCCATAAGGCGATATAAATTGGCCCTTGCTTCACTGGCAGTTAGCGCGTTCATAAAGTTCTCCAATAGAGGGAAGTGTGCGCAACTTCGTACGCAATGTCGAAGATTTTTAGATCCAGGATTTTGAAAACTTGGCCTTTGGACCGCGACTTGGGCTTGTTGTTGGCGTTGGTTGTTTATCGCTACCCAAACGGCATCGCTGACCAAGTTCCACTGGTCCAATTGATCCCGGGCGTTGGCAAATTTTTCTAATCCCATCGGGGGCGGCCGATATCCAGCTTGGGCTGCAGGGTACTGACAAATCAATCAATCGCGCTGCAAGCCTTGTACTTGCAGCATTTGCCCGCAATTGATCTATGGTTTTGTCTAAAACCCGCCCATTTTTTGAAGGATTACCCATGCTTTTTGAGAACTACTCTGTTGCTAAATTGCAACTTTCCAACCGTATCGTGATGGCACCCATGACGCGCAGCCGTGCTGTCGACAACAACACCCCCAACGCCCTGATGGCTACTTACTATGCGCAACGCGCAAGTGCTGGCTTAATCATTACTGAGGGCACATCGCCCTCCCCTAACGGCCTGGGCTACGCCCGAATTCCGGGGCTCTTCAACCAAGATCACGTTAAGGCGTGGAAAGTCGTGACCGATGCCGTGCATGCCAAAGGTGGAAAGATCGTAGTTCAGCTCATGCATTGCGGACGGGTGGTTGGCCAGGCCAATTTGCCTGCGCGCGCCAAAGCGGTCGGCCCAAACGACCAGGTGCTTGAAGGCGAGATGTATACCGACGCCCAAGGTATGCAGCCCCACACGCAGCCCCACGCGCTATCGGTGGACGAAATTGCCGCCACCGTAGCCGAATATGCACAGAGCGCGCGACTTGCCATTGAAGCCGGCTTTGACGGCGTCGAGCTCCATGCAGCCAACGGGTATTTGATCGAGCAGTTTCTCAATGCCAACGTCAACAAGCGCCAGGACACTTACGGAGGTAGCGCTGCGAATCGCAATCGCTTTGCGCTGGAAGTGATGCGTGCCACCGTCGCAGCCATTGGCGCCGACCGCGTGGGCATGCGAATTTCTCCCTTTGGTGTATTCAACGGCACGGGAGCGTTTGACGGTGTCGAGGCGCAATATGAGGCCTTGATCACTGAGGCATCCACCTTGGGACTGATGTATCTCCATTTGTTAGACCACTCTGCGATGGGCGCACCAGTTGTGCCAACCACAGTGAAAGTCAAGCTGCGCAGCTTGTTCACAGGAGCATTCATCTTGGCTGGCGGTTTCACCAGTGAGACAGCCGAACACGCAATAGCATCAGGGCAAGCAGATTTGATCGGATTCGGTCGCCCCTTTATCTCTAACCCAGACTTGGTAGCGCGCTTAAAAAACGGGGGCGAGCTTGCTGCACCCGACATGGGCACTTTCTACACGCCGGGCGAAACGGGCTACACCGACTACCCGGCTTTGGCGGACTAAACAATCCGCGCCAGGCAGCGCGGGCGCCTGTGTCATAATCCGCGCCTTCGCTGCACACTGCCCGGGTGGTGAAATTGGTAGACTCAGGGGACTCAAAATCCCCCGCCGCAAGGCGTGCCGGTTCGAGTCCGGCCCCGGGCACCAGAATCAAGCCGCAACGCTCTCAGAGCTTGCGGCTTTTTCTATGTCACCACTTGACGCACATCAAATCCGACAAGCGCTCTGGGCGTAAGATGCATTCAGCACTCGCTTGAAAGCCCCGTCATGAAAGCCTTCATTTGCCTTTGGTTATTGCTCAGCGCCTGCTTTGCCCAGGCAGAGTTGCGGCAGTTTGGGCAGTCGCCCGGTAACACGTCTTACTATGACACGAACACCGTCCACCGAACCGGCAACAAAGTGCAGGTCTGGACCGTGACGGAGTTTCGACAACGCGAGGCTGCCGGCTTTTTGTCCACACGCTCGCACAAAGAACTCGACTGCAAGGGTTTGCAAGAGCGCACGATGCAATTCATGGCTTTCACGGAAAGCAAAGGCAAAGGTAAAACTGTCGGCGAGGTGAATGAGGCCAACACCTGGGAGAGCGTTCAGCCGGGTACACGCAACTCGCGCCTGTTGCACATGGTCTGCGGAGACTGAGCTTCAGAGCAAAGAAGCTTGTGCGCACAAGCCTTCCCGAACGGTGGGGTAAAGCAGGCTCAAGCGCAACTCCTTTTTCATGCGCGCATTGTCCAATCGACGTGATTCACTCATGAAGCTGAGCAGCATCAAGGGCAGCGATGCGGTTGCACTGCTGCGAGAAACCCTGGGAGGCCTTGGCAAACCCATCAAGTCAGCGGCCACATCAAAATAGTCGCCCATTTTGAGTTGGGTATCGTCGTTGACGTTGTACACGCGCTGCGCTTTCCCCCGCCACAAAGCGGCCAGACAGGCGCGCGCCAGATCGTCGGCGTGGATGTGGTTGGTGTAGACATCTTCCTCGGGCAGCAAAACAGGTGTGCGTTTGAGCAACCGTTCCTTGGGCGTCCCACCAACGCGGTCAGGCGCATAAATGCCTGGGATGCGCAAAATACTGGAACGCACCCCGCTGAGCCCCAAAAATCGAACCGTTTCTTCCGCATCGACTCGGCGCACAGCCCGGGGGGTATGGGGTTGAACGGATCGGGTTTCGTTCACTTGGACCCCGTCACAATCACCATAGACACCACTGGTAGACCCATACACCAAGGCTGAGACACCTGAGCGTAAACGCATAAAGCGACTCAAAGCCAAGGTGCGCGGATCGTGCGACCAGTCCCGACTTTTGTCTGTCGGCGGGGGGGCCAGATGGAGCACCCGGGTCGCCAGTCCAGCCAAGCGCGTTAAGGTCGTGGTGTGGTCCAAATTACCGACCAATGGCGTGATGCCGGCGGCCCGCAATTCGGACTTTCTTGAAGGGGTCGAGGTCAGCGCCATCAGGTTGACACGTCCGCCCAGCTGACGCGCAACCCGCATCCCGACATCGCCACAACCGACAATCAAAAGACGTTGGCGACGAAATCGGGCAGGCAAAGCGCCTAAAGGGGTTTGATTTGAAGGCAAAATCAGGGGTTCAGGTTAAAGACAGACCCTCAAGGATACATGGATGAGCTTTCAAATTACCGTGCAGCCCAGTGGCCGCAGTTTCACCGCCGACACGACCGAGACTTTGCTGGCCGCAGGCATTCGCCAAGGCATTGGCTTGGCCTATGGCTGCAAAGATGGCGCTTGCGGTTCGTGCAAGTGTAAAAAAATCGAAGGCACCGTGGTTCACGGCGTGCACCAGAGCAAGGCCCTGAGCGAAGAAGAAGAAGCGCAAGGCCTGATCTTGACCTGCTGCGCCACCGCGCAAAGTGACTTGATTCTCGAGTCCCGCCAGGTGACTGAGGCAGGGGCGTTCCCGATCAAGAAAATGCCGGTACGCGTGGTCTCTTTGGTCAAAAAATCAGACGATGTGATGGTGATCCATTTGCAACTGCCTGCCACTGACGTGATGCAGTTCCACGCCGGTCAGTACATTGAATTTTTGCTCCGCGATGGTTCCCGCCGCAGCTACAGCATGGGCAATGCGCCCCACACTTTGGAGCCAGGCGCCCCGAAAGTGGAGCTGCATATTCGGCACATGCCCGGCGGCAAGTTCACTGACCCGGTATTCACCACCATGAAAGAAAAAGACATTCTGCGTGTCGAAGGGCCTTACGGCAGTTTCTTTTTGCGTGAAGACTCGAACAAGCCCATGGTGCTGTTGGCATCGGGAACAGGCTTTGCCCCGATCAAGGCGCTGATTGAACACATGCAGCACAAAGGCATTACCCGCCCTGCGACGCTGTACGGGGGTGGCCGCAGACCCTCAGACCTTTACATGAAAGAATGGGTTGCGGGGCAATTGGCGCAAATGCCCAATTTGCGTTATGTTCCTGTGGTCTCTAATGCAACGCTCGAAGACGCTTGGACGGGCCGGACCGGTTTCGTTCACCAAGCTGTATTACAAGATCACCCTGACCTGTCAGGGTTTCAGGTGTACGCTTGTGGAGCGCCCATCGTGGTGGATTCGGCCCAACGCGACTATGGCGCCGCGGGCTTGCCTGCCGAAGAGTTCTTTGCTGATTCATTTACTTCTGAGGCCGACAAAGCGAAAGGTTGAACTCATGTACAGACCATTTTTGATTTTTGCTGCCTCGGTTGCGTTGAGCCTGCCCGTTGTGGCGCAAGTTCAGTTGATCACCGATGCTGAAGCCCACTTACCCGACGGAAAAACCACGGTGACACGGGCCATCACAAGAGGCCCTGGCATTCGCTTTGACTCCGCCACCGAAGTATCGGCCAAATCTTTCGGTTTCAAGGTGACCCTCGAGCCTCGCGGTGGTGCCAAACTGGACCCGCAATCGCTGAAGGTGGAATACCTCAAAGACCCGATCATTGACTTGACCGAACGCGTCAAAGTGGGCTTGAAAGGTGACACCATTGATCTGCCACAAACCAAAGTGCCCGTTGGTACACACCCCATCCGCATCACGGTTCGTGACTCGGAAGGGCGAACAGGTTCTCAAACTATCAGCTTGAACGCCAAGTAAGCACGGTCTGATGAACTGCCCCTACTGTCACAGCAACATTTCATCAAGGGCGCAAGTTTGCCCTCAATGCACACGCGACCTTTGGTTGATCAAGCCCTTGCAAGAGGAGGTTTTGGCCCTACAACAAAAAATAGCTGAACTTGAATTGAAATGGGCAGACGGTGCTTCTTCAGAACCGCAGAATGAACCTGCTGAAAAAACCATTCCTATTTACTCCGTAAGTTCGGCCCCAGCCAACGCATGGTCGAATCTAACCGTTGCCGCCGTGCTCTCTATTGCTGCGGCCTTGTTGCTGCATTGGTTGCTCTTGTTTGTGTACGACACGAATCCTTTGGTTTTGCGCTTGGCCACTATCTTGGCACCTGCGCTTATCTCTGCTTTGGCATTGTGGTTTATCAAGCCCAACCGACTGGCGTTGGTTTTGACCAGTTTGTTGGCCGGTACGATGGCGGTGGCAGGCATGTTGATCGTCACAGGCTTATTGGACAATGTGCCCATCGTGCCGCAAAACCTGCGTGATTGGCGAGAGACTTTGGAGTATGTTTTGGCTATTGCGCTGGGGTTTTTGACCGGTGCACTAACAGCCTCTTTAAGGCAACATGTTATGAGACGCCAAGCCAGAACACCCGGCAAAGGCTTTTTGAATGGGGTTCAACGCGATGGGCATGGGCGCATCCATGTTGACGACATTACCGAAGCTTTGGAAAGATGGGGCACCGTGGTCGGCCCTCTGGTATCGGGTGGCATGGCTTTGTACGCCGGCGTCAAAAGTCTCATGGGCTAAAGCCCAGGAATCCTCATAAATGAAAACACTGCTCTTATCCCGTAACCGCGCACCCCTTTGGGCCATGATTGCCGCTTTGGCGTGGTGCAACTTGATGACCACATCCGCGTGGGCTCAAACCAAGCCGATTCGATTGATCGTCCCCTACGCTGCAGGCGGCCCCATCGATGTGACCGCAAGGGCATTGGCTGAACGCGTCAAAGACACGCTGGGCACGGTGATCATTGACAACAAGCCCGGTGCCGGCGGCAACTTGGGCGCAGATCTGGTCGCTAAAGCCAGCCCTGACGGCTACACCATTGGCATAGCAGCCACGGCCACGCATGCCATCAACCCTTGGTTGTTTGCCAAAATGCCATACGACGCAGGCCGTGACTTTGCGCCGATCACGCAAATGCTGCGTGTGCCCAACGTACTGGTGATGAA
>CAIYQF010000254.1 GCA_903928325.1 uncultured beta proteobacterium
CCTGCTCGAGCGCGAGGGCCAGTTCACCCTGCTGGACCAAAACACTGTGCTGCGCGCGCACCCGCAGTTCCGCCTGTTTGCCACCAGCAACACCTTGGGCCTGGGCAACTTGAACGGCCTGTACCACGGCGCCCAGCGCCTGAACCACGCGCAGGTCGACCGCTGGAACCTGGTGGCCGCGCTCAACTACCTGAGTGCAGCGGAAGAAATCGCCATCGTCGCTGCCCGCGTGCCCCCGCTGGCCGCCCCAGAGCACCAAGCGCTGCTGGCGCAAATGGTCGCGCTGGCCGACCTCACGCGCAAAGGCTTTGCGCTGGGCGACCTGTCCACCGTCATGTCGCCACGCACGGTGATTACCTGGGCCGAAAACCTGCAGATTTTTGGCAACATTGCGCTGGCGCTGCGCCTGTCCTTTGTCAACAAATGCGACGAGGCCGAGCGCGCCACGGTGACTGAATACTTTCAGCGCTGCTTTGACTTGCCGCTGCTGCCCGAGCCGGTGCCGCCTGCGTCGCCTGCCAGCGCATCGGAACTCTAATCGCGCTCACATGCACCCCAGCGATACCGCACCCAGCCTGCAGGCCTTGGTGCGCTACCAGCAGCGGGTGGACGCGCTGTGCGCCGCCACCCTGCGCGCGCTCAGCGGCCAGCCGGGTTTGCATTACCGGGGCCGCAAGCTCTGGCAGGGCCAGGCGCTGCTGCCCAGTTTTGCGCCGCATCTGCATCCCAAAGCTGCGGCTGACGCCGCTTTGGCGGGCATCACCGTCGTCCAGCCCGCAGTTGCCCACGATGCGCCCGTCGCCGACGATCTGGCCTCGTTTCGCGGCGCCGCCGATGGCGTGGCGCTGCGCCTGCGCACCAGCGACCGTGCGCTGCACCAGCAGTTGCGCCCCGCGCTGCCCATGGCGCGGCACGTGTTTGACCTGCTGGAGCAATACCGCGCCGAGTCTTTGGTGCCCGAGGCCTGGCCGGGCGTGCGGGCCAATATGCGCCACCGGTTTGAAGCCTGGTCGCAGGCCTTTGTGCGCGCGCGCCTGCACGAGTCGGCGCAAGGCATTTTGTTGCTCACCGTGGCGCATATCTGCCGCGCCCGCGTCACTGGCGACGCCGTGCCCGAGGCGCTGCAAGACCTGCTGGAAGCCACCCGCTTTGGCCTGGCGCCACGCATCGGCCACGCGCTCTACGCCTTGCGCCGCAGCCGCCAAAGCCAGGCCGACTACGCGGTGCACGCGCTGGAAATTGGCGCCGTCGTCGCGGCCCTGGTGGACACCGAACCCAACCGCAGCAAACCCGCTGAGCGCCTGCGCGAAGAAGGCGGCGAGGAAGACGCCTGGCTGCAAATATGGGTGGACTTTGAGGCCGACAGCGAACCCGGCTTTGCCAGCGCCCTGACCCCCCGCGACGCGCCTGAAGGTGCGCCCGAGCGCTACCGCGCCTTCACCACCGCCTACGACCGGGTGGTGGACGCCACCCAACTGGTACGCGCCGAGCAATTGGCCAGCCTGCGCACCACGCTCGATGT
Source organism: uncultured beta proteobacterium (assembly GCA_903928325.1). Classification (GTDB taxonomy): domain Bacteria; phylum Pseudomonadota; class Gammaproteobacteria; order Burkholderiales; family Burkholderiaceae_C; genus Allorhodoferax. The sequence continues at coordinate 1,523 of CAIYQF010000254.1, forward strand.
CCAGCTGGCGCAAGCGGGCGTCAGCCCAGGTGTGCTGGCGCGCCAGTTGCAAGCCCACCTGGCTTTGCCCGAGGCGGACGGCTGGGACAGCGGCCAGGAGGCGGGGCGCATTGACGGCAGCCGCCTGGGCCAACTCATTGCCAGCCCCAATGAACGCCGCCTGTTTCGCACTGAACACATTGCGTCGCACACTGACTGCGCTTTAAGCGTGCTGGTCGATTGTTCAGGCTCCATGAAAACCCACGCCCTGGCGCTGGCCACCGCCCTGGACGTGCTTCTGCGCGCGCTGGAGCGCGCAGGCGTCGCAACCGAGCTGCTGGGCTACACCACGGGCGCGTGGAACGGTGGGCGCGCGCTGCGCGACTGGCGCCGCGCGGGCAAGCCGCCGCAGCCGGGGCGTCTCAATGAGCTGTGCCACATCATCTTCAAAGACCACGCCAGCCCCTACCGCAGCGCCCGGCGCAGCCTGGCGGCCTTGCTCAAGCCCGAGCTGTTTCGCGAATGCGTGGACGGCGAGGCGCTGCGCTGGGCCAGCGCGCGCCTGCTGGCGCAAGACGTGCGCCGGCGCATCTTGCTGGTGGTCAGCGACGGCAGCCCCATGGACGGCGCCACCGTGCTGGCCAACGACCCGCATTACCTGGACCGCGACCTGCAAGCCGCCGCCGCGCTCATCGAAGCCCAAAGCCAGATTGCGCTGCGCGGCATCGGCGTGGGCCTGGACCTGAGCGCCTTTTACCAGCGCAGCACGGTGCTGGATCTGGCTGGGCAAAGCACGCGCCAAGTGTTGGCGCAGGTGGTGGGGGTGTTGTAGCGGCGGGGCAAGGGAGTTGCGCGTTAGTTGAAGGTGTCGATCCGGATCCGGCCCAAGCCGGTCATGACGAGGTTGGTTTGGTTGGATTGCGTCGTGGTATCGCAATTCGCCGATGCCGGACAGATTGCCAGCCTGAAGTTGGTTCCTCCACCGGGGGTGCCCAGCGCACCATAGCTCACGTAAGGGTGCCCAAATGGTAGGGAGTTATTGTTCTTGGTGGCGATCCACCCACTGGCCAAGGGCTCGTGAACCTTAAGCACGGACCCGGCTGCCGGATTGCCAACACTGGTCGGATCGACAAACACAATCCAGCCACTGCTCCAAGTGGCAGCGCCGCTGCAAGTGGTGCCGTCGGTGGACGGACACGCTGTCACCGGAACGCCGCGCTTGATGGCCTCATTGCGCGCAAAAGCCAGGTCTTCATACAACTGGTTGGCGTAGGCTCTTCTGCGCGTTAAGTTGATGATTTCGGTGAATGCGGGCGCGGCGATCAAGGCCAAGATCGCTGCTATGGCCAGTACCACCATGAGCTCCACCAAAGTGAACCCGCGTAAGCGGCTCAAGGGCTGAGATAAACGCCGCAAAGGCCCAAAAAGCTTCATGTATTTCCCGCAATGTGGTGGTGTGAGCGCCGATGTGCGGTGTACTATACAAGACGTTAATGGTTTCTAAATACACTATTGTTTTGGTAAATCAACAGGGGGATCTTTCCATGGCGACCACGCCACTGCCGCCACATCACACGCACGCAGCCCGGCGCCAGCGCGGCGTCGGGTTGGCTGAGGTGCTGATCGCGGTTTTGATTTTGTCCGTTGGCCTGGTGGGCTTGTCTTTGCTGCAGGGGCGCGTGCTCAAGTCCACGCACAGCAGCATGCAGCGCACCGAAGCCTTGACGCTGCTGAACTCACTGATGGAGTCCATGCGCGCCAACCGGGTCGAGGCCGTGGCGGGTCTCTACAACGTGGCTGCTGTTCAGGCCGCACCGGGCGGCACATCGCTGGCAGCGCAGGACATTGCGTTCTGGTTCGCCAACCTGCCACGTTGGGTTACCACGCCGGCCAACCCCAGCCTGACGGTGGCGTGCACCACGACCAACATCCTGCTGCTGCGCGCGCAATGCGACGTAACACTGCAATGGGACGACTCCCGCGCCGGCGGTTCCACCACGGAAACGCTGAACTTGGCGTCTGAGTTGTGAGCAGCCGGCACGTCACCAGGTGCGGCCCAAGGAAGCAACAGGGCTTGACCCTTTTGGAGCTGATGGTTTCCATCG
>CAIYQF010000255.1 GCA_903928325.1 uncultured beta proteobacterium
CTGCCCAATCTTTTCCAACGGGAAGACCTGCGTGATCAATGCATCCGCGGGCAGCAGCCTGCGCTGAAGGATTTGCAAGGCCATCTCATGGTAAGCCGGGTGGTAAGAGAAAGAACCGACCACCTGGATCTCGCCATAGTGGATGCGGTTGCCGTCCAGGCTGGTGAGCGGGTTGACTTTCGGCAGGCCGCCAAACAGCACCACCGTGCCCCGGCGCAGCGCTACGCGCTGGCCCGTCAGGGGAAAGTGCAAGTCCTGCCCCCGGTCGTCGCTGAGAAACAGATTGCAAAACGCCGCGCCGCCGTATTGCGCGGCGTCGTGGTGGTAGCGGGCGCCCCTGCAGGCCATCAGCGCCACCTCGCTTCGGGTCAGCAGGTCTGCCAGACCCAGCGTGCGCGTCCAGTCGGCCACCGCCTGCACGCAGTGGCGGTAATCGGGCCAGCGCAGGCGGGCGCGGGCCAGGGGCAGCGCCTCGACGTCGCCGGGCGCCAGCGCCAGTTGCTGCGCCATGTCGCGCGTCCAGTCGGCGACCAAGCGGGGCGGGGGCGCGGGCACGTCCAGCAGGCCGACCGGCACCGTGTCGCTCACGCTGCGGCTGCGCATGTGCTCTGCGCTGCGGTAAAAGGCGGTGGCGTGTTGCGGGGCAGGCGCTTGCATGGGCTGCCCGATTAGCGGCTGTACGCCAAGCCCGAGGCCACGCCGCCAAACAAGTCGCCTTCCACCAGCGGCACGCCCGGGAACGCTGTCTGCAAAGCGGCTTGAAAAGGCCGCAGCGCCGACGATCCGCCGGTCAAGTAAACCGCATCCATCGCCTGCGGGCGCAGGCCCGCGGCTTGCACGCAGTCCAGCGCGCAGGCCACGGTGCGCGCCAGCAGCGCATGCAGGTGTTCTTCCAGCGCGTCCACCGTCATGGCCGCCTGAAGTGCGGGTGCGACATAAGACAAATCCAGCACCGTGTCGCCGTGCAGTTGGGAGCAGCGGATCTTGGCCTGCTCCACGTCGTGCGCCAGGTGGTGGCCCAGGCGTTGGTGAATCACCTTCATGAGGCGCTGGTGCAAGGCGGGGTCGGCGTAATTGGTCCACAGCGCCTGCGCCTGGGCCACAGCGCGCGGATGGTACAGCCAGTGGATCAGGTGCCAGGTCGCGAGTTCAAAAAACACGCGGCTGGGCACCTCGCGCCCCTGCGGCCCCAAGTGGCGCAGGCCCAGCAGGGGCATCACCGTCTCCAGGCTGAGCTTGTGGTCAAAGTCGGTGCCGCCAATGTGCACGCCGCTGGTGGCCAACACATCGTGCAGTCGATTACTTTGCTGGATGCGCTGAGGCCCCAAACGCACCACAGTGAAGTCCGAGGTGCCGCCGCCCACGTCCACCACCAGCACCGTACTTTCCTTGTTCAGGCGGCGCTCGTAGTCCAGCGCGGCGGCAATGGGTTCGAGTTGGAACGACACTTCTTCAAAGCCCACCGTCTGCGCAGCCAGCAGCAAAGACGCTTGGGCCTGCGCGTCACGCGCCGGGTCGTCGTCCACAAAATGCACCGGTCGGCCCATCACCACGCGCCTGGGGGCATGGCCCAAGGCTTGGGCCGCACGTTCGCGCAGCTCCGCCAAAAAGGTGGCGATGATGTCCTGAAAGCTGATTTGCCGGTGGTTGACCTCGGTGGTCTCCAGCAGCAGCGGGCTGCCCAGCAGACTCTTGAGCGAGCGCATCAGGCGCCCGTCGGTGCCTTCCAGGTACTGGGTGACTGCGTCGCGGCCAAAGTGGGTGCGCAGGTCTTCGCTGTTAAAAAACACGGCTGTGGGCATGGCCAGGGCGGCACCCTCCAGCGCAATCAGGCGGGCCGTGTCGCCGGACGCAGCCCAGGAGACGGCCGAGTTCGAAGTGCCGAAATCAATGCCGAGCGTGCCCGGCAGGGGTGGTGTCATAAGTCAGCGGGTGGGAGTGCGGGCGCCGCTTTGAGCGACTGCGCCTGGGGGTGGGAAGTATGTTGAGCAGGTTTGGCCGAGGCGGGATTGTGCCAGCAAGGCGCGCCCACCCGTCAGCGCGCAGCAGCGGCCCGGTCTTTGCAAAAGTGCGCCTCGCGGATCGCGTCCAGCGCATCCTCGCGCCACCAGTCCAGGGCGTTGTAGTAGCCCTCCCACACGCAAGTGCCGCAGCCTCTGCCGCAGCAGGTGGTGGGCCAGGGCGGCGGGGCGCGCAAGGTCAGGCCGCAGTGCGCCGCCAGGGCCTGCACCTGGGCCTGCATGGCGTCGCCGATGGCGGTGCTGGTCAGGCGCTGGTCTTCAATTTGGCGCAACAGTGTGGCGCTTATTTGCATCGCAAAACGACTGGAGTCTTAGCCGCGCAAGGCCCACAAGACGTTCTCGCCCGTGGCCGGGGCGTTCAGTTGCACCGGGCCAGCGCCGGGCCCGCGCGCCTGCGCCACCGCGTCGCGCAGCGCCTCAAACACGCTGATGGCCAGCATGAAAGGCGGCTCGCCCACGGCTTTGGAGCCAAACACGTTGTCCTCGCGGTTGGGCTCGGGCCACAAATCGACCTTGAAGTGCGCGGGCACGTCGCCTGCGGTGGGGATTTTGTAGGTGCTGGGGGCGTGGGTGGAAAGCTGGCCCTTGTCGTTCCACACTAGTTGCTCGGTGGTCAGCCAGCCCATGCCTTGCACAAAACCGCCCTCGATCTGGCCGATGTCCAGGCCGGGGTTGATGCTGCGCCCCACGTCGTGCAGGATGTCGACCTTGAGCACCCGGCTCTCGCCGGTGAGCGTGTCAATTGCCACCTCGGTGCAGGCCGCGCCGTAGGCAAAGTAATAAAACGGCCGCCCAGTGAGGGTGGTTTTGTCGTAGTGGATTTTGGGCGTGCGGTAAAAGCCGTCACTCCAGAGCTGGATGCGGTTGGCATAGGCCATTTGCACCACAGCGTCAAAGCTGCGCGTGGCGGTGGGTGATATCACCTGCCCGCCGCGAAACGCAATGGCCCCGGCGCCACAGCCGTCCAGGCCACACACAAAAGCGGCCAGGTTGTCGCGCACATGGCGGGCGGCAAATTGGGCCGCGCGGCCATTGAGGTCGGTTCCCGCTGACGCGGCCGTGGCCGATGCGTTGGGAATGGCGCTGGTGTCGCTGGCGCTGCAGAGCACGCGCTCAAAGGGCACGCCGAGTTCGTCGGCCACGATTTGGGTGACTTTGGTGTGCAGGCCCTGGCCCATTTCGGTTCCGCCATGGTGGATGCGCACGCTGCCGTCCAGGTAGACATGCACCAAGGCACCGGCCTGGTTGAACAAGGTGGCGGTAAAGCTGATGCCAAACTTGACCGGCGTGATCGCCAAGCCGCGCTTGAGCACGGGGCTGCCGGCGTTCCAGGCGGCAATCTCGGTGCGGCGCTGGCGGTAATGCGAGGTGGCTTC
>CAIYQF010000256.1 GCA_903928325.1 uncultured beta proteobacterium
AGGCGCGGCTGTACGCCGAAGACCCTTACGCCGGTTTTGCGCCGCAAACCGGGCAGGTGCTGTGGTGGAAGCCCGGGGTTTTGCCGGGCAGTGGCGTGCGCATCGACCACGGCCTGCAAGAGGGCGACACCGTGTCGCCCTATTACGACGCAATGGTGGCCAAAGTCATCGCCCATGGCCGTGACCGGGGCGACGCCATCCGCCGCCTGCGTGCCGCGCTTGCGCACACGCCGCTCTTGGGCTTGCGCAACAACAGCCGCTTTTTGGCCGACCTGCTGGCCCAACCCGACTTTGCCAACGCGCAGATGACCACCACGCGCATCGACGAATGGGCGGAGCAGGGCGCCGCACTCTTGCAAGCGCCCCAGCCCAGCGACACCGCCTGGCTGGCCGCGGCGCTGGCGCTGCTGGCCGCGCAGGGCACAAGCTGGCGCAGCGACAGCGTGGCCGCTTTTGACATGGCTTTGCAACGTGGCGAGCAGCTTCGCCACCTGCGCGTGCACCCCGACCGCCATGGCGGCGTGGCCATGGTGCTGCTGACCAGCGCGGTGGGCGAGGGCGCCGTGGCGACACCAGCCCCTATGCCGGTACAAGCCCAGGTGCTAGCCTTTGACGCCGGGCAGCTACGCTTTAGCCTGGACGGTGTGGTGCAAAGCGCTGTGGCCCTGGTGCGGGGCGCGCAAGTGGGAGTGCAGGTGCATTTGGCGCTGGGCGGCGACAGCTTTGTGTTCCACGAGCCCTCTGCATTTCCCGCGTCACACACCGCGCAAGACCCCGGCCGCGCCCGAGCGCCCGTGGCGGGCAAGGTCAGCCGCGTGCTAGTGGCCGCAGGCGACGCCGTGGTCTTGGGCCAGCAGCTGCTGTGCGTTGAGGCCATGAAAATGGAAATGTGGCTGTGCGCCCAAGCCCCCGGCACCGTCAGCGCGGTGCACGCGCAGGCTGGCGACCAGGTGGAGTCGGGCGCGCTGCTGGTCGAAATCACCCCCGAGCCGGCGTCACCCATTAACCCCTAATGCCTCCTGATTCACCCTTTGCAACAGAAAGCCTCCGCCATGGACAAAGCCATACTCACCTGCGCGCTCACTGGCGTGCTCACCGACCCCGCCCAGCACCCCGTGCCGGTGACCCCGGCGCAAATGGCTGCTGAGGCGCGCGACGCTTTTAACGCCGGGGCCAGCGTCATGCACGTGCATGTGCGCCAGCAGGGCGCGGGCATGGGCCATTTGCCGTCCTGGGACCCGGACGTGATGGAAGACGTGGTGGGCGCCATTCGCGCGGCCTGCCCAGGCGTCATCATCAACCTCACCACCGGCGTGGTTGGCAAGGACATCAGCGGCCCGCTGGACTGCATTCGCCGGATCAAGCCTGAAATTGCCGCCTGCAACGCCGGTAGCCTGAACTACCTCAAGATCAAGGACAACGGCCAATGGGCGTGGCCGCCCATCGTGTTTGACAACCCGGTGGCCAAAGTGCAGCAGTTTCTGGACGTGATGGCCGAGTGCGGCACCCACCCCGAGTTTGAGTGCTTTGACGTGGGCATCGTGCGCTCGGTCACCATGTACCTTAAAGCAGGGATGTTGAAACCCGGCATGGGCCGCGCCGAATACAACCTGGTTATGGGCGTGGCCTCGGGCATGCCCTGCGACGCCGAGCTGCTGGCGCTGTTGCCCCGCTATATGGCGCCCGACAGCATCTGGCAAAGCACCCTGATTGGCCGCGCCGAGATATGGCCGGTGCACCAAAAGACCGCCGACATGGGCGGCATGCTGCGCACCGGGCTGGAAGACACCTTTTACCTGCCCAGCGGCGCGCGCGCCAGCGGCAATGGCGCCCTGATCGCCGAACTCGCCCTGTGCGCCCAGCGCGCCGGCCGCAGCATCGCGAGCCCACAGGAGGCCAGATCGCTGCTAAACCTGTGATAGACTAAGCAGCTTCGCGGCTGTAGCTCAGTTGGATAGAGTACTTGGCTACGAACCAAGGGGTCGTGGGTTCAATTCCTGCCAGCC
>CAIYQF010000257.1 GCA_903928325.1 uncultured beta proteobacterium
AAAGCCACCGCACCAACGACATCATGCGCACGCTGACGGCCTTGACGGCGGTTTTCCTGCCGCTGAACCTGATGGCCGGCATCTTTGGCATGAATTTCGAGTTCATGTCCTTTTTACACCTGGAATACGGCTTTTGGTGGGCCATGGGCGGCATGCTGCTGATTGCCGGGGTGCTGACCTATATGTTCTGGCGCAAGCACTACCTGACACAGCTCTAGCGCCGGGGGGCTCGGTTACCATGGCCAACCCTCGCTGCCCTCTATAAGCCATGGACCTCAAACCGCTGGTAACCCTGCTGGCCATCGTCAACCCGCTGGCCATCGTTCCGTTTTTCATCCACTACACACAAAATTTTTCGCCCGCGCAGCGGCGCAACACCATCCAGGTGTCGTCGTTCAGCGCCTTTGTGGTGATTGCTATCAGCGCGTTGGCCGGGCTGCAAATACTGGAGTTTTTTGGCATCTCACTGGCCAGCTTTCAGGTCGGCGGCGGCATGCTGCTGCTGACCAGCGCACTCAATATGCTCAATGCCCAACCGGCCGAAGCCAAAACCAGCACCCATGAACTTGAAGACGGTGTGGAAAAGGCCGCCATGGGCGCCAGCATTGCGGTGGTGCCGCTGACCATTCCGCTGCTCACCGGCCCGGCCACCATGTCCACCGTGGTGATTTACGCCGACAAGGCCAAGACGGTGCTGCAAATGGGCACGCTGGTAGGCTACGGCGTGGTGGTGGCGCTGGCCACGGCCCTGTGCTTTTCATTGGCCCAACCTATTGCACGCGTACTGGGCAAAACCGGCATCAACGTGATGACCCGGCTGATGGGATTGATTTTGGCGGCGCTGGCGGTGGAGGTGATGTCTGACGGCCTGACCAAGCTGTTTCCGGTGCTGGGACATTGACACTGCTGCCCGCTTTTTTTCAAACCACCTTTTGCTGAAAGCCCGCCATGTCTGAACCCCAAGTCTTTGCCTCCAACCCCGACCTGGCGGTGGAACTGCGCGGCCCGGTGCTGTGGCTGACCATCACCCGCGAAGAGCGGCGCAATGCCATGAGCCACGGCGTGCTCACCGGCATGGCCCAAGCCATTGACCAGGCGCAAAGCGACCGCAGTGTGCGCGCCATTGTGGTCACCGGCGCGGGCAGCAAGGCCTTTTGCGCTGGGGCCGACTTGCAAAGCGCCCAGGCCTTCACCACCGACTATTCCGAGCCCCACGGCCACCTGGCGCAACTGCTGCGCGTGGCCAAGGCCAGCTACGTGCCGCTGATTGCGCGCGTCAATGGCGCCTGCATGGCCGGCGGCATGGGCCTGCTTGCGATGTGCGACATGGCCGTGGCCGGCAGCCACACGGTGTTTGGCCTGCCCGAAGTCAAGGTGGGCGTGTTTCCGGCCCAGGTGCTCAGCGTCTTGCAGCACCTGATTCCCCGGCGCACCTTGGTGGAGATGTGCATCACTGGCGAGCCCATAAGCAGCGCGCAGGCGCTGGACTATGGGCTGGTCAACTACTTGGACGAAGACGTGGACGCCAAACTGGCCTGGTTGCTCGCGCGCCTGCTCGACAAATCCCCCGCAGCCGTACGCCGGGGCCTGTACACCATGAAAAAAGTGGAGGCCATGGCCTTTGAAGAGTCCATGGCGTTTACAGAGAGCCAAATCGCCCTGTTCACCCTGACCGAGGACGCCCGCGAAGGCCAAAAAGCCTTCCAGGAAAAGCGCAAGCCCGTCTGGGCCGGACAATAAACACCATGAGCGACACCACTTTTGACTACATCATCGTAGGCGCCGGCACCGCCGGCTGCCTGTTGGCCAACCGCCTGAGCGCCGACGCCTCCAAGCGCGTGCTGCTGATTGAGGCCGGGCGGCGCGACGACTACCACTGGATTCACATCCCGGTGGGCTACCTGTATTGCATTGGCAACCCGCGCACCGACTGGCTGTTCAAAACCGAGCCCGAGCCAGGCCTTAACGGCCGCAGCCTGATGTACCCGCGCGGCAAGACGCTGGGCGGCTGCAGCAGCATCAACGGCATGATTTACATGCGCGGACAGGCGCGCGACTACGACGGCTGGGCGCAGCTGCTGGGCGACGAGAGCTGGAACTGGAAGCACAGCCTGCCCTACTTCAAACTCCACGAAGACCACCACAAAGGCGCCAGCGCCCTGCACGGCGCGCGCGGCAGCGCGCCCGAGCTGATGCAAGACGCCAGCACCGCCTACCGCCAAGTGCTGCGCCACCGCAACGCCGGGGGCGAATGGCGCGTGGACAAACAGCGCCTGCGCTGGGAAGTGCTCGAAGCCTTTGCCCAAGCCGCCGTGCAAGCGGGCATTCCAGCCACCGACGACTTCAACACCGGCGACAACGAGGGCGTGGGCTACTTTGAAGTCAACCAAAAGAACGGCTGGCGCTGGAACACCGCCAAGGCCTTCTTGCGCCCCACCTGCTACGGGCGGCCCAACTTTGAGCTGTGGACCAGCGCGCAAGCGTCCAAGCTCGTTCTAGAAGGCGGCACCGGCGCAGAGCCCCTGCGCTGCACGGGCGTGCAGGTGTGGAACGGCCACGAAATGGTGACGACCACGGCGCGCCGGGAAGTGATTTTGAGCGCAGGCGCCGTGGCCACGCCGCAGCTTTTGCAACTCTCGGGCTTGGGGCCTGCCGAACTGCTGCAAACCAAGGGCGTGGCCGTGGTGAAAGACCTGCCCGGCGTGGGCGCCAACCTGCAAGACCACTTGCAAATCCGCGCGGTGTTCAAGGTCAGCAACACCCCGACGCTCAACACCATGACCAGCAGCTTGTGGGGCAAGGCGCGCATTGGGCTGGAATACGCCTTCAAGCGCAGAGGCCCCATGAGCATGTCGCCCAGCCAGTTGGGCGCCTTTACCCGCAGCGACCCAGCCCAGCCCTACCCGAACCTGGAATACCACGTGCAGCCGCTCAGCCTGGACGCCTTTGGCTCGCCGCTGCACACGTTTGACGCCATCACCGCCAGCGTCTGCAACCTC
>CAIYQF010000258.1 GCA_903928325.1 uncultured beta proteobacterium
CTCAGTCTGGAAAAACGGCAGGAGGAGGAAAAATTTATGCGTGAATTCGATTCAATCTTCTTGGCGCAATATGGCGCCTGCTTAGACCGCGTGGCTCACGCCATTCATTTGGACTACGTAGTCCTAGATTGTGCGATTTCCGCTGAGGGTCAATTGGTGCTGTTCGAGGCGGATATTGGGGCATGGATTCATGACACGGATGCCCCCGCGATCTACCCCTATAAAAGCGAAATCATGAACCGCGCGTTCACCGCATTTACCCGCATGTTATTTAACCACTCGAAGCTCCCGGCCCCTCACGCTGCGCTTCAATTTTGAATACTCCGGGGCGATTTACAGGCTGGCAATTGCGGGCTGTATAACCCCGAGCAGGCAAGCGGGTTCTAGCCCACGGCGCGCAGCAACGCCAGCACCTGCGCTTCCTGGGTCGGGCGCACCAATCGGCCCATTTCCTGGCCATCGCGCAGCAAAACCAGGGTGGGCCACAACTTCACGCGAAACGAGCGGCCCAGCGGGCGCCCCGCACCGTCTTCTATGCGCAGGTGGCTCAGCCTAGAAAAGGTTTTCAGCGCCTGGGCAATGGCGGGTTCGGCTGCCTGGCAGTGGCCGCACCAGTCCACTCCAAACTGCAAAAGCACATCACCGGGGAGTGCATCTAACTCGCTGCGGATTTTTGCGCAGGCTTGGTATAGGGCTGGCATGGGCGTGTCTCACAAAGAAAAAAATGGGGCGGGGGCCGATGCAGACCAGTCAATCGTCAGTGGGCGGCTCACGCCGAATGGAATAGTGCGGCAGCCGCCAGCTCACCAGCACGCTGACACCTGCAATCAGCGCGCAGAGCAAAAACGCTGCGTGCGTGCCGCTGACCAGGCCCTGGCGCGCCGCCTCCAGCAGGGGCGCCGGGTCCAACCCCAGGCCGTGGGCCAGTGCCAGCATGGTGTCCCGGTCTTGCTGGCGGATCAAGAGCTGCGGCGACGACAAAAGCGCCACCAGCGGCGCGTCGGTAAGTTGGTAATGCGCCACCACGGCGGCCACGTGGCGGGCGTAAAAGGTGTTGACCAGCACGCTGGCCACGCCCACGCCCACCATGCTGCCAATCATGCGGGTGGATTGCGCCAGCGCCGACGCCACGCCCATGTGGCTGCGCCCGGCCACGGCCATGATTTGCAGCGACAGGTTAGGGAGCTGAAAGCCCAGACTGCTGCCGCACAGGGCAAACACGGCCATCAGCAGCGCGTTGGGCGTGGCCGCATCCACTTGGGTGAGCGCCAGGCAGCTCAGCATGGTGCCTATCTGGCCCCAGGCGATCAGCCGCTCGGCGCGCTGCAGGCGCGGCAGCAGGCGCGAGTTGACGATGCTGCCGATGGTGATGAACACCAAGAGCGGCGTCATCACCACCCCGGCCTCGTGGGGCGACTGGCCAAAGCTGCCCTGCAGCAGCAAAGGGGTGTAAAAAATCAGCATGAACATGGTCAGGCCCGTCAGCAGGCCCAGCAGCATGAGCTTGCGCGCACCGTGGTTGTCCAAAATTTCGGGCGGCACGATGGGCGCTGCCGTGTGGTACTGGTGGCGGAAAAAACCATAGGTCAACGCGCCGGTTCCCGTCCACAGCCCCAGTGCCTGGACGCTGGCAAAGCCGTGCGACTGGCTGTATTCGGCCGCGCCCAGCAGGCTACCCATCGCCAGCAACAGCAAGAGCGCACCCAGCCAGTCAATACTGCGCTCGCCAGCAGCCAAACCCTCGTGGTGCACGATGTGCGGGAAGTACACCCACACCATCAGCAAGGCCGCCAGCGCCACCGGCAGGTTGACGTAAAACACATAGCGCCAGCCCGCGTGCTCGGTCAACCAGCCGCCCATCCACGGCCCCACCGCCAGCGCAATGCCATAGCCCACCGACAACAGCACTTGCCAGCGCACGCGCCGCACCGCGTCGGGAAACACATCGGGCACGCAGGCCGAGGCCACGCCCAGCAGCATGCCCCCTGCCAGGCCCTGGCAGGCGCGCGCCAGCACCAGCTGCAGCATGGTTTGTGAAGCGCCGCAGGCAATTGAGGCCAGGGCAAACAAAATCACCGATGCCAGTACAAAAGGCTTGCGCCCGTACAGGTCGCCCAGGCGCCCAGTAATAGGAATCATCACCGCGTTGCCCACCAAAAATGCCGAGGCCGACCACTGGTACAGCGCATAGCCGCTCAGGTCGGCCACGATGCGCGGCATGGCGGTGCCCACCACCGAGGTATTCAGAGCAATCAGCATGAACGCCAGGCAAATACCCAGCATGGCGGCCAGCGAGGTAAAAAAACTGCGGTCAGACTGCTCCATGATGGGCATGTTTGGATTTAAGGGTAAAAACAACGCCGACGCGCAGCGCAAAAGCGCAGAGTGAAGGGTAGCGCAAGAGGGCGATTCACCAATGAAAAAGGCCGCTAAGTGGTGATACCTAGCGGCCCTAAAACTGTCTATTGGTCGGTGTGAAAGGATTCGAACCTTCGACCCCTTGCACCCCATGCAAGTGCGCTACCAGGCTGCGCCACACACCGAATCAGTCGTAAATTATAACCCGCTGACGCACGGTTTCTTCAATCCGGAGTGCAGAGCATCTCTCTAATTTCCAGCAACTCTGAGCGGAAATCAAGCCAAGCATGGCCGGGGCTATAACGGAAAAGCAAGGGGGGTTCCAACCCATTTTCAGGCACCGTATGCACTGCATCATCGGTAGCTTGAAATTCTTCTGAACGGGGCTCCGAGTCGACGCGAGAGCCTCCTGGGAGCTCACCGAGTTCTTGCAAGCGATTGCGCGCGCCGCTGATCGTGAAGCCTTGGTCGTACAGCAGTTCGCGGATGCGGCGGATCATCAGCACTTCGTGGTGCTGGTAGTAGCGCCGGTTGCCGCGCCGCTTCATAGGGCGCAACTGGGTAAATTCCTGCTCCCAGTACCGCAGCACGTGCGGCTTGACCGCGCACAACTCCCCCACCTCACCGATCGTGAAGTAGCGCTTAGCGGGGATAGCGGGGAGGAGATTCTCCATGGAAATCAATGTGATAGACGAGGAGCTGCAGAGATTACTCTAAGTACGGCCTGGGCGCAATGAAGCGCTGGGCTACCACGACGCTTAAAGCGGAAAATAGTTCACCCGCCTAGGCTGCGGGCTTGTTGTCGTCCTGAATTTGGTCTTTGAGCTTGTGGCTTGCGTGGAAGGTAACCACTCGCCGGGCGCCGATGGCAATGGCTTCTCCGGTGCGCGGGTTGCGGCCTGGGCGGGACGCTTTGGTGCGGATCTGAAAGTTCCCAAAGCCCGAAATTTTGACATCCGCGCCGTCAACCAGGCGTGCAGCAATGAGGTCGAAAAACGCGTCAACCATGTCTTTTGACTCGCGCTTGTTCAGGCCCAGCTGCTCAAACAACAGGTCTGCCAACTGTGCCTTGGTCACGGCCGAGGTCTCTAGGCTGTCAACAGAAAACTCCATCATGCTTCTTTCGATTTGACTGCAAGCACCCCAAGCACTACGCCCGCAGGCGCACGCCAAGCTGCAGTGTGAGTTGGGCAAGGACCGCCTCCACGGTAGAGTCAATTTGCTCTTCCGTCAAGGTTGCAAGGTCGCTGTGCAAGGTCAGGCGCACGGCCAGGCTGCGGGGAGCCGCAGCGCCATCCAAGGCCTGGTCTACCGGCCGGTACACGTCAAAAAGCTGCGCATCCTGCAACACACCCAGGGTGGGCGCAGCAAAAATGGCGGCCATCAGGCTGCTGTGCGTTACCGAGTCGGCCACCAGCACGGCGATATCTCGCTGCACGGCCTGGAGTTTAGGCACCGCTGACGCGAGCGCCACCCGGGTTTGCAGCACCGCGTCCAAATCGAGTTCAAACACCACCGGGCACTGGGCCAGTGCATAAGTCTGGCGCCACTGCGGATGAAGTTCACCAACATGGCCGATGGTGCGCCCGCCCATCACGACCTGGGCACAACGGCCTGGGTGCATCGCGGGGTGCGTACCGGGCAGGAAGTCGGGTTTCAAAGGGGAAAAAAGCGCCTCGACATCGCCCTTGACATCAAAGAAATCAACGCCTGTGTCTTTGCGCCCCCATTGCAACCCATCCAACGACCCCGAAGCCAAGCCAGCCACCCGCATCGGCTGATCGAAGCCCTGCACTGTGGTGTCGGTGTTTTGCACCGCATCGTTGCGCAGGAACACGCGACCCAGCTCAAACACACGCACGCGCGGCGCCTTGCGCGCCTGGTTGAACTGCAGCACCTGCACCAGAGAGCCAATCAGCGAGGAGCGCATCACGCTCATCTGGCTGGCAATCGGGTTTTGCAGTTTGATGGGCGCGGTATTGCCCGCCAGCTCGCGCTCCCAGCGCTCTTCCACAAAGCTGAAATTGATGGTTTCCTGGTAGCCCATGGCGGCCAGCGCGCGGCGCACGGCAAACGGGCTGCGTTGTGATTCGGGGCGCAACTTGGCGGTAATCGGCCCCAGCGGCGGCGTGTGCGGCAACTGGTCGTAGCCCACCATGCGCGCCACTTCTTCAATCAGGTCTTCTTCAATCTGCAGGTCAAAACGGAAAGTCGGCGGCACCACGGTCAAGACACCCTCGGCCTGGGCGACATCAAGCCCGAGCCCGCGCAAGGCGTCAAAACACTGCGACTGGGTCAAAGGCATGCCAATGATTTTTGCGGCGCGCGCCACCCGCAGTTGCACCGGTGCGGGCACGGGCATATGGGGCTGCTGGTCGTCGACCGGGCCGCACGTGGTTTCGGGCGTGCCGCAAATGTCCACAATCAGCCGCGTGAGGTGCTCAATATGCTCCACCGTGGACGCGGGGTCCACGCCGCGTTCAAAGCGATGGCCGGCATCCGTCGAAAAGTTAAAACGGCGCGAGCGTCCTGCAATCGCCTTGGGCCACCA
>CAIYQF010000259.1 GCA_903928325.1 uncultured beta proteobacterium
AGTCTCACCCAAATTAAGCCGCGCCTGGTAAACCGAAATGCCGTCCATTACCGAGTCAGGGCGGGCCAGGTAAACGAACTCAAAAATGCAGGGGTTGAGCGTGGGCGCATCGGCGCACTGCTGGGCCAGCACTTCGCCTTGCAGGTTGACAAACACTGCCTCGCCGGGGTCGATATTGCGCTCAAACTTGTGCAGCGTGCCTTCCAGCGCCACCGACTCGCTGGCCAGCACCACGTTGTCCGCGCTGCGACCCATGCACAAGGGGCGAATGCCATGCGGGTCCCGAAACGCGAGCACGCCGTGGCCGGCGATGAGCGCAATCACCGCGTACGAGCCTTTGACCCGTGCATGCACATTGCGCACCGCCGCAAACAGGTGTTCGGGCAGCAGCGGCATACCACGGCTGGCGTGCTCCAGCTCATGGGCCAGCACATTGAGCAGCACCTCGGAATCACTGTCGGTGTTGATGTGGCGGTGGTCGTTGGTGAACAACTCGCGCTTGAGTGCGTGCGCGTTGGTCAGGTTGCCGTTGTGCACCAGCACGATGCCAAAAGGGGCGTTCACATAAAAGGGCTGCGCTTCTTCCTCGCTGTAGGCGTTGCCCGCGGTAGGGTAGCGCACCTGGCCCAGGCCGCAGTTGCCGGGCAGCGAGCGCATATTGCGGGTGCGAAACACGTCTTTGACCATGCCCTTGGCCTTGTGCATAAAGAACTTGCGCTCTTGCTGGGTGACGATGCCCGCAGCATCCTGGCCGCGGTGCTGCAAGAGCAGCAAGGCGTCATAAATGAGCTGGTTCACAGGTGCGTTGCTGACAACGCCGACGATTCCACACATGGTTTTGGTTTACTCGCTCAGGGTAGGTATTTTGCAAATTCTTGGGGCAGCAGCGGCTTGAGGCCCAGCAATGCCATATCGGTTACGTGAGGGCTTTGGGCTTCTTGCCACCAACTGGCCTGCTGCAAAGGCGTCATGTGCACCACCACCGCAACAGCAAGCAGAAAGATGGCGCCCCGGACTGCGCCAAACAGCCCCCCCAGGATCCGGTCAATGGGCCGCAGGCCCACGGCGGCGATGGCCTTCTTTAAAAAAAACACCACCACAGTGAACAGCACCAGCGTAGCAATAAAGATCAGCACAAAGCCCACCGCATACCGCACCGCGTCGCTTGCCCCCCCCATGGGAAGATATTGCGCGGCCTGGGGTGCCAGCCATTGGGCCAAGATGAATGCGGCTATCCAAGACAAAAGTGACAGCACTTCTTGCAACAAACCACGCACCAAGCCGATCAGCGTAGACGCGGCCAGCACCGCCCCAAAAATCCAATCCAAGTCAGCCATGCCTGCGCGCCACTACAGCAGCAACACCGCAGCAGGCAAGTTCAGTTTTTTAATTTTTTCAGCGGCCTTTTCTGCCTCGGCCTTGTCCTCCCATGGGCCTACACGGACCCTGATTCGGCGGCCCTCTGCATTGGTAATCACCTGCGTGTAGGTCTTTAAGCCGGCCTTTTCAAGCGCAGCGCGTGCCTCACGGGCTTTTTGCACATCGGCAAAAGCACCCACCTGCACAGCGTAACGCGCCGCATTGGCGGCAGGCTCAGGGGCGGCCTTACCTTGCAGAATAGCTTGGGCTTTGGCCGCGTCGGCTGCCTGCGCTACAACCTGGCCGTCGGCTTTGGGCTTGCTTGTGGTTTCTGGCTTGGTATCTGCTTTGGCCGTTTGTGCTGCGGGTACGGGTGTGACCACGGGGACTGGCGCGGGCGCTGCAACAACGACCGAGGCCGGTGCAGAAACCTGGACTTCGGACTCTGTCGGCGCCTCCAACGGCTTGGCGGTCAGGGGCTCGACCTTGGCTTTGTCGGGAATGTCGATGGCAATGTCAACGGCGATGGGGCGGGGCTGGCTGTCAAACAGCATAGGAAAACCAACGACGCCCAAAAACACCAAGGCCGCTGCGCCGATCAAGCGGTGGCGTGCACGCTTGCGCAAGGCGTCCAGACTCTCAGGCGCAGGGCCTGGGTTCGACTGCTCGGCGCCATTTTTGCGGAATTTAAAAAAGGGCATAGCGATTTATTTTTTTACTCAAGAACGCAGGTGTGCGCCGTGCAGTCGCGGCAGCCCGTGCGCCATGACACCGCCCACCGTGTAGAACGATCCAAACACCACGATTCTATCAGCGGGGTCTGCTGCGGCCACGGCTGCGGCCAGGGCGCTGGCGGGGTCGGCAAACACCGCAGAAGTGGCGCGCGCAGGTGGTTTTTCGGTCTGCCAGCGCGCCTGCAGGGCCACCCCGCTGGCGGCGCGCGCGGTGGGTAAATCGGTGAAATACCAGCGGTCAATGACCGGGTTGATGCGCGCGAGCATGGGGGCGAGGTCTTTGTCTGCCATGGCGCCAAAGACGGCGTGGGTACAGGGGAAGTAGCCCATGGCGTCCAGATTTGCTGCAAGTGCGGCCACCGAATGGGGGTTGTGCGCTACGTCCAGCACCAGCGTGGGCTGGCCGGCGATGATTTGGAAGCGCCCGGCAAACTCCACAAAGGCCAGGCCGTTGCGGATGGCCTGGGCGGTGACGGGTAGTTTTTCGCGCAGGGCGGTGAGCGCCGCCAGCACGCCCGAGGCGTTGACCAGCTGGTTGGCGCCGCGCAGCGCCGGATAAGCCAGCCCGCTGTAGCGCCGCCCGCGCCCGGCCCAGTTCCACTGCTGCGGGTCGCCCGAGACGTTGAAATCCTGGCCCACGCGCCACAGGTCTGCGCCTATGCGCTGCGCGTGGTCCAGCACGCTTTGCGGGGGCACCGGGTCGCTCACCACCACCGGGCGGCCCGCGCGCATGATGCCGGCTTTCTCCAGGCCAATGGTTTCGCGGTCATGGCCCAAAAACTCCATGTGGTCGAGGTCAATGCTGGTGATGACTGCGCAGTCGGGGTCGATGATGTTGACCGCGTCGAGCCGCCCGCCCAGGCCCACTTCCAGAATCACCACGTCCAGCGGCGTGCGCGACATCACTTCCAGAATGGCCAAGGTGGAAAACTCAAAATATGTGAGCGACACCGCCTCACCTTGGGTGCGAGCCGCCTCCACCGCCGCAAACCCGGCAACCAGCGCCTCGGCTTGCACCGACTGGCCCTGCAAAAGCAGGCGTTCTTCAAAATGCACCAGGTGCGGGGACGAATACACGGCGGTGCGGTAACCGGCCTGCAGCAGGATGGATTCGAGCATGGCGCAGGTCGAGCCCTTGCCATTGGTGCCCGCCACAGTGATGACCGGGCAATGCAACGCCAGCCCCAT